>NZ_QAJQ01000025.1:0-6938 GCF_003852395.1 Pedobacter sp. KBW01 | reverse complement strand
TAATTTCAGGACGAGACATAATATTGGGGATTTCGGCAATAGTATCCACCTGTTTTCGCGCATAGTGGCCAGCTTTTTCGGTCTATATTGTTCACTCTATTTCGCTCCAAAGTGGCCACTCGGCTCATTTTAAGCGGTTTTAAGCTTTCCGGAAGCCTGACCGGACTCATTGATTGTTTTGTATAGAGAAATTAAATTGTCGATGCGCTAAAGGCCTTAAAATCGAAACTTATAAATCTTTTGTTGGAGTATTTTTTATCGAGGGTAATTTTCTGTTAGCCCAAGGCTAAATTGTCCTTTTAGACGCTGAATATTGCCTTCTAAGGAATCAGGCGGAGGGTCAGTGGGCCAACAATTACGAATACTGTTTGAAAAATGACCAGGTCAGATTGGACTGGATTGGATATATTTGGGTCAGTCTTTAGGATACTATCAAAACCAGATGGTAAAAAACGGGGTGTACAGTTTGGAATGAGAATCACTGCACACTTTTAGCGAAATCCCCAACTTGACTATCGTTAAAGTTAAAGGAAGCGTAATCGAAGTCAAAACACCTTTTAGTACTTTGAATGATAAGCTTATTTGTTACTTATACTAATGGAAAGATAGTCGTTACTGATAATGGTTGGATTGACCAAAACTACTACAATTTTACAGTTTCTGACAGTAATGTTCTTATACAGAATCGAATCATTAGTAGCTTTGAATCTACATATTCGATTAAATCTACAATAGATTTTACTGGTGTTAAATTCTTTTATAAAACTTGTAAGCAAGAATCTGAAATTACATCAGCTATTTTCGATCTTGGCCATTTTTGCGTTGGTGTAATTAATGCATTAATTATTGATTTTTCTGATGATAAAGAAGCGAAAGAAAAAGAAAGGTTTAAAAGTGATGCTAATGATTTTATAAGATTAAACTACGATAATAATGTACATTTTAGGCATTCACTTGATGATTTGAAGGGTGTGCGCTTCAATGCAATAATTTCCAAAAAAACAGATATTTATCTACTTTCATACGTTACTGGTTCATCTCAAAATTTATTTAATGACGATCTAAGAAAATCAATCGTAAATTTTGAATTGGCTTCTAAATCAAAATTCATTAATAATATAAAAGAAATGCTAACTCTGATTAATGATGAGTGTGATGGGTATAAAATCGAGGCAAATTCTCAAGTTATGGGACTTTTAGAAGAGAAAACTACTAAACCACCTATACCTTGGAGTAACAAAGAAAAATTACTAGAGTTAATTTGAGAATAAAAAACACCCAACTACACTTTGATGGGTGTAAAATTGGGTGTTAATTTTGTAACCTATTGGTATTTAGGCTGATTGGTGGAGCCGAAGGGAGTATTCAGTTCTTTCTTATCTTGCTGTTAGACAACTTATTATTGGCTGTTGTGGAATGTTGGTGTCAATAAGGTGTGCTATAATCCACCTTTTGCAATCCGATCCTCTAGTTTTTCTATTATAGAGAGCATCCTGTTTTGATTGATTTCAAATACTCTTATTTTCTTTTCAAGTGAAGCAATTTCGGCCCTTAGTTCAGTAATGGAATCGATAGTGTTTCTCTTTTTTGGTTCGTTTAAAATTTCTGGGCCGGTACCGTGCATGTACCATTCGGAGTTCATATTAAACTTGGTAAAAAATTTTTCCAGCAAAGCTAAACTTGCCTGACGTTGCCCGGATTCTACATAGGATAGAGTTGCCTGTTTTACTCCAAGAAGTACAGCTGCCTGGTTTTGGCTTTTATGGATACGCTGAGTTCTAAAATGAATTAACCTTTTTATCCTTTGCTGTTCCTGCACATCAGCTTTTATCTTTTCTTGCTCTGGTGTCATCGTTTCTATTTTTATGATGTAAAGGTAGTTGGTCGCCCTGAGGTTCACAATCCTAAAAAACTACTAGCTATTTATTTACTATATGTGTTTGGCGGCATTATAAACATTAGTTCGCAATAGCAAAATTATAATCCAGGTATGCACAGAGCTGGTTCTCGTTTCTTGTTAGCCAAAGGCTATTCTCCTGTTCCGGATACTCCATGGTAAAGTGTATGTTGTCGTAAACCGCATCACCGAATATCAAAAGCATTTGGTTTGTTTGGTCTACAATTCGTTGTTCACTGGTATTCCAGTTATTAAACCTAACCTTGTACATTGGAGGCTCCGCCCTCGCAAGTACATTAACGTTTATGGTATCCTGCTTATAGATGCCATGCTCATCGAAATCAGGGAAAGAGCCGGCTTTAAAGCCATTGACCGGCCATATATCAGTCCCGTAAATGTGGCTTTCCTCCAAGATATGCATAACTGCAGAAAACACTCGGTTTATAATTCCGAGCCTGATGGCCGTCTGCTCTTTTTTGGTCATTATTCCGAGTAAATAATTTTCCCGCCAATTGCTCGTGCCAACTTCTCTAATCTTAAATATACGTCTTTTGAAAGTTTATTTTTTGTGAAAGGTGTTGGCTCAAAAGTTTCTTTAGGACCAAGTTCTCCCATTAGGTTGTTTAACCGTTTTGTTTTTGGAGTTATGATAATTTGATTATCCTTGGCAGTAACTTCTAAAACTAACTGTCGATAGTAATTAGTTCCCTCAATTGTCAATGGTTCGCTGCTTAATTGATTAAATTCAGTATCCTTTTTACCAATTTTGTATTCTAGTGAAACAAGACTTTCTCCGGCTGCTAAATAGTTTTCCTTTGCAGTTGCCTTATTCAATAACACTATCTTTTTTGTCCCATTAAAGATTGTGCTGTCTTGTTTTTGAGCGAAAGCCCAAATTGGTAACAACGCGAGTATTGTTAAAATAGATTTTTTCATTTACCTTGTTTTTGTTATAATTCTTACTACGCTGAATATTTGTTCCACTTCATCTAAATAAAGTTCCTCATCTTCATAATCAGGATTAAGAGAGTGGATTTTTATTATTCCATCATCGACATTATGATCAATAATTTGCTTTATTAAAATTCCTTCTGTTTTGTGGACAATTACCCAATTATCATAATTATGGGTGTGAAGCTTATACATCCATTGGTGCTTTGGCAAATCTCTGCCAATCGCTATTCTACCTGGGAAAATGCTCTGCTCCGCGAGTTCTGGAGAACTGAGGCAAACCATGCTGTCTCCTCTCACTTCAAATCCAAGATATGTGCCTCTATGTTTTTGGTCAACCGCTATTACCTCGTAATCAAAATCGTCGTAGTACTCAGGATCTGCAAAGCCTCTTAAATAACCAGCATAAGCTTTTGCCGGTATAATTTTTACTTTCATTCCGATGGTGCCATCGGGCGCGAATAAGAACTTACCATCAGGTGCAGTATCATCCTCCTTATGTGGGTAAAGACTAATTGGGGTGGCCTCGAGCCTGGGATTAGTTGGCTCTACATTTGGGTAAACCATTGGTGTCTTTCCGTCAAGCAAGAACTCTCTATTAAGGTCAGGAAAGGTGTGTAGAATTTTCTCCAGTAAGCTTGGTTTTATTTCAGTTCCATTTTGGGCCATTTTCGCCAGCCTGCCATTACCGACCATTAGCATTCCTTCCGCCTCTCTATTGCTTAATCCTCTGTACTTTAAAAATAAAGCGAGTCTTTCGTGTTGGTGTTTAATTTTTTCCGATTGATTTTCAGGCATTTAGAAATTTCTATTAATATTTCTACACTATTTCTATGTTATGTAGAAATTTCTACAGATATTTGTATCACATAACAATAACACAAAGGTAATTATAAACATTTAAAACGCATATCGCAAATAACTACTACTATGAACTCACTAGCTAATAATTGGGGTATTAACCTGGATGTTGAGGTCGGAATATTGACGAAGCGGGAGATAGAGATTGTTCAGGGCTCGATTCTGCCGGACAAGGAATTAGCCTACAACTTGAATATGAGTTACTTCACCTTGCTCTCTCACTTGAAGAACATTCGAAACAAAACTGGATTACAGGGAGGCAAGGAGCTTGTCTACTTCGGAATGAAAAAAGGATTAATCAATTAATATAAGTTATATGGAATTAGCACAAACAACTCCGGCAATAGGGGTTATGACGATCCTTAAGTCACTACCAGAGGGTAAGGAAGCGCCATTCTTAATTAATAGGGAAGGCTACATACGCAACCAAGCAAGTTTGGCTAATGGGCGTTTCCCTGATCGCGAATATAGCGTAAATCGAAAAGGCACCAAAGTAGTTGCCAGCTGGAAAAGGAGGGAGCTATGCAAGGAGTAAGTATTGTAGAAACAGCTACACTGCAGGCGCTGATTTTTAAAGTGGAGAATTTGCAGGAAACGGTAATGCAAACACTGGCAGACATCAATGAGGCTAAGAAACCTTATTTAACCTTAAAAGAGGCAGGTGTATTACTGAATAAGTCAGAAAAGTGGATGCACACCAATAAGCACGAGATAGGATGCTCAAAAACAGGCGGAGATTGGACCTTTAAAAGAAAAGATATCGAAGCCTACATTAATCAATCATACTTTAAAAATACCCCATGACCGCTTTCGACCACCTATTATTTGAGTATCGCTTAAGGATTGAGCAGGCCTCAGCAACTGAAATCTTAAAACTATCATCGGAAATGATGAACATAATCGATAATCATGACAAATAGCACAACACAGGTTCAGGCTATCTACGATAAGGTGGTTGAACGTCACGCGGAGTTTCGCAAGGCAAAAGAGCAGGCAGCAAAAAGCGCGATTAAGCGTGCAGCACTTGCCACATGGAAGCACATGAGTAAGGATACTGCTTTTATTGTATCAGTAATTGCCTTCGGGGCAGCATTCATTTACACATTAATAACAATTATAACTCGATAATAATATGAATACAGAATTAGTAACCTCGAACAGAATGCCATTTAATGATATCATGACGATGGCAAGAACATTTGCAGAAAGTGGGATGTTCACTGATGCTAAGCAAATGGGGCAAGCATTTGTAAAAATTCAAGCAGGTCAGGAAATTGGGATTCCTCCCTTTGCAGCAATGTCTGGCATACATATCATTCAAGGAAAGCCTACAATTGGTGCAGGGTTAATCGCTTCTACAGTTAAAGGAAGCGGTAAGTACGATTACAAGGTACTTCAAATGGATGAAAAGGTTTGTTCTATTGATTTTTATCAAGGGAAAGAAAAGTTAGGGAACAGCACTTTCACTATTGAAGATGCCAGAAAAGCCCAAACCAAAAATTTAGATAAGTTCCCTAAAAACATGCTTTTCGCCAGGGCAATTAGCAATGGTGTAAAATGGTATACCCCTGATGTTTTTGCAGGACCTGTTTATACCCCAGAGGAAATGGATACGATTGATGTAACACATACCGTCGTTGATGACAAAGCTACAGATCCGTCAAATCCGGTCGACTATGAAAATTCATTACGTGAATGTGGGTCGTTGGATGATCTAACCAAAGCTTGGACTATCATCCCTAAATATGAGAAGCCCAAATACTTGGCATTAAAAGATCAACTAAAAGCAAATTTCGATGCTGATGCTACCCCGATTTACATGCCAGACGCCGATTACAAAGCATTTCTTAAGGTGTTAAAGAAAAATGGGGAGACTGAGCTTGTTAAGAAGCGGGAGTTTTTTGACTTCACCGCCGAACAGGAAACAGAGATAGCTAACATTATCGCAGGCCAAACTAACGCAGCATAATCATGGAAAACAAATTGTTAACACTTAAAGCAGAAGATTTAGCGGTAATGTATGCCGCTAACTTTTCGAAGAAAGACGCAGAGAATGCAGGCTACAATTTAGCTGTAGATGTTTTTGAAAAAGGGGAGGTGGAACCGCTACATGTATTGTCTAATCTCTCAAGATTAAAGGCTGTGATCGATAGCGCAGAAAAAACTTTCCGTTCAAGGCTTGTATTGAATACCAGAGACAGCTGGAATGGGGTTTCGTTTACGCCAAAAAACGGAGCCGAAAAGCTGCAATACAGCGAAGATCCAGAAGTTGCAGAATTAGAACGTAAGTTGGCTGAGCGTAAGGAGCTTGTTAAACTTGCAACTAAATCGAAAGACACTATATACGATTCAGAAGGAGTCGAGGTGCCAAAAGTTTCAAGCCTATTCGATAAGTCATCCATAACTATAGCTTTTTAATCTTCACCCCAAAATATTCATTCACATCTAATTTTAAATAAAATGTCACAAAAAATTACACCCAACAACATTACCAAGCTAAAGAAAAAAGAAGTTTTCGTGTTTGGTTCAAACATGAACGGCGAGCACATAGGTGGTGCAGCTAGGTTAGCACTTGATGAATTCGGTGCGATCAATGGCCAAGCAAAAGGGTTGCAAGGTAGCACTTATGCTATCCCAACATTAAATTACAACATGCAGAAGATTGCTTTGCCTGATCTTGCCACATTTGTACAAGAGTTCATTGAATTTGCAAAAAATGAAACGAAATTCAACTTCCTTGTTACCGAAATTGGCTGTGGTATTGCTGGGTTCACTCATGCCGAAATCGCCCCCATATTTAAAAATGCATTAGGTATCAAAAACATTTACCTGCCACAAGCTTTTGTAGATGTTATTTCCGCTCCAGTGTTAACACCTGGTTTCAAAGGTTTCGGTTTGGATATGAAATGCCGTGATTTTCAATATGAGTTTGGCAAAAGCTATGAAATGGATGGCAAGCCAGAAGCATGTGCAAAAGGTTTTCACTATTGCGAGCATCCGTTAGATGTTTTTAATTATTACCCACCAGCATGCAGCAGATTTGCTGAGGTTACTGGGGAAGGTGAAACCTCAAAAGAAACTGGTGGTGATTCAAAAGTTGCTGTGTCGAAAATACATATTGGGGCTGAAATAAGTATAGCGAGTTTAACTAAAGCTGCAGTTAAATTTGTTTTTGATAGGGCTAAATATTCTGAAACACCAACAGATAAGGCAACAGGTTATCAGGGTG
>NZ_QAJQ01000024.1:0-1912 GCF_003852395.1 Pedobacter sp. KBW01 | reverse complement strand
ATAGGGATTAGTTCCCTATCTGTCCTCTCACACCACCGTACGTACCGTTCGGTATACGGCGGTTTGTTAGAATAACTTCGTTTGATGTGTTGTTTTCCAATAATAGTAGTTGGTGAATCCTTCAAAACCAAGTTTTGAAAAGTATGCTTTGTTTAGCGTGGTGAGCAAGATTGGGCTATTTGCTGTTCTACAATAAGCTTTGCGGGTATTAGCCAGTTGAAAGGCTCTTAACTTGGCAACGCCCAGCTTCATCAGATTACGTTCCCTACTTCGAACACCTTTCCATTGTTTCCATAGGTTCATTCTCAGCCTCTTTCTGGTTAACTCATCAAGTCCTCTCATGTAGCTTTTTGCCTCTGCAATCGAGAAATAGTTCACCCAACCCCGGATTATTTCTTCAAGTTTCAATATCCTTGAAGTTAGTGGAGTCGACCTGCTACGCATGGTCTGTTTTCTGATTTCATCCTTGATACGCACCAAGGATTTAGGTGCTATTCGCACTTTCCACCTCTTGTTGACTTTATAAAATGAGAAACCAAGTAGCGTACTTTGCGTGGGCCTACTCACTTTGCTCTTCTCACGATTAACCTTCAATTTCAACCGGTCTTCCAGATAAACCGCAATCTTATCCATTACTCTATGGGCGGACTTACTGCTCCGAACATAGATACTACAGTCATCTGCGTACCTAACGAAACAGTGGCCACGCTCTTCAAGCGTAGAATCAAGCTCATCCAGAATGATATTTGATAAAAGAGGACTTAAAGGACTACCTTGCGGGGTTCCCTCTCTCCTTGGGGTAACTACTCCATTTTCCATCATACCACTACTCAGATAACAGCGGATAAGCTTCAATGTTCGTTTATCCTTTATCTTCAATGACAGAAGACTCATAAGCTTGTCGTGGTTAACCCGATCAAAGAACTTATCCAAGTCCATTTCTACAATCCAGATATAACCTGAATTTAGGTATTCCTGCCCCTTAAGTACAGCCTGATGGGCATTACGCCCCGGTCGGAATCCGTAACTGTTCGATGAAAAACCACCCTCATACTTTGGACTCAGCCATTGTGAAATAGCTTGCTGGATTAATCGGTCGATCACCGTGGGAATCCCCAAAATTCTTCTTCCACCACCACTTTTAGGTATTTCTACCTTCCTAACAACTTCTGGACGATAATTGCCTTCCAAGATATCAGTTCTTAATGTTTGCCAGTTTGCATTCAAGTAGTCACGAAGTTCATCGGTCTGCATACCATCAATACCCCCGGCACCCCTATTGGCAGTAACCTGCCTAAAGGCTCTTTGTACATTTCGGATGTCTAATATTTCTTCAAGCATACTACTAAAAAAAAAAAACTCCTTCCCAGGCATTGTGCACATTGGTTGCACGGCTAAGCTCAGCTCCTCTTGCAGTTTATTCTCGGATTCTGTCCTACCTTCATGCAAGCAGTTCTCTAACGTGTTTCAGCTGTCAATGCTTTACCATAAACTTTATGTTTCCTTTGCCATCCTAACATTCAGTCCTTCCCGCTCTTGCGGTACTATGACATCGGCTGACTTCTGAATACCCCATAATCCGTCTCCGGAAAATGTTTCCTCGCTTACATTCGCGCATGTATTGGACAGATTGTATTCAGATCTCCCAGGGTAAGACAATCTACTTTCTATGGATGTAGCCCCTGTATCTACGTAATAGTATCCTTGCAGTATTGGACTTCTGTTTGTATTGCAACATCATCCACACTATCCCGCCTTATATACAGTTCCTGTTCGTGGGCTCCCATATTTGCCGCTGACTTCCTTCAGATTCGCAGTCACCCACGACACCCTTGTCTTTAGCTAACACTTCCTACTGCTAAGCGTGTTCGGGATTCTCACCCTATAGTCGATTGCCATGCCTGGCACACAA
>NZ_QAJQ01000023.1:68400-127420 GCF_003852395.1 Pedobacter sp. KBW01 | reverse complement strand
TAATTTCAGGACGAGACATATAGTCATTTTGAATCGAAAAAAGTGTCCGCTTGGAAGAAAAACAAATGGCCACAGTCAATCCCGCTAACGGTTAATCTCTCAAAATGGATCTTGCGAAGAAGTATGGATTGTGGGGATTACATGGTCTAAGTTTACACTCATTTTCTCTCATTTATCTTCTTCCCGCAAATGAAAGGGAAGAAGATATTTTGTCTTAGCATGCTTGCGGCTTACAACATCAAAGGATTAAGATCGCTCGCCGCTTTTGTACCGGGCGGCAAACCCTGCAACCAGCGGTTTCTGTCGTCTTCCTGGTGTTTGTTGATTGGCTTTGTTACGGTAGCGCCGTCAGCAAAATAAATGATAGTCATTACCTCTCTTGTAACATTAGATTCATTACCTGGGGCTGCATGCAATGTCCATCCATAGTGCCATGTTGCATCGCCGGCATTCATTGTGGTCTCCCTGGTTACTGAATATCCTTTCCGGCTGATATATTCATTCAGTTCCACTTCAGACTCATCGGAAATGGCAACATCTTTAACTGAGCCTTCTGCATGTGATCCTGAAGCAAAAGTGAGCATGCCCATATTCTCGGTAATGTCAATTAAAGGCATCCACATGGTTATAGTATTGGTGGTACTCAGTGGCCAATAGTATTGATCCTGGTGCCAGGGTGTAAAACCTCCACCTGACTCTTTATACAGGGCCTGGTCGTGATAAATTCGGACATTGTCTACACCTAAAAGATCGGCGGCAATTTTTGCGAAGCGTTTAGCCAGTGTAAAGTTCTTAACCGCTTTGTCTGATTCCCAAAGGTTCATTATCTGCAAAAATGCTTTTCCATAAGTATCCCGTTCTTCCAGCTTCCTTGTTTCTGTATTGTATTTATACGCAGCTTCATTAATTACTTCTCTGAAAGCGACAACCTCGCCAGCATTCAAAATTCCTTTTGTAAGGGTGTGCCCGTTTTTTCTGAATGCATTGATCTGTGCTTCGTTCAGAGAGATTGGATCGTTTAACGATGGTAAAATAACTTGGTTCATATATCTGTTTTTAAATACAAACTAACAGCATCTGTAACATGGAAAAAACGAAAATATTGGCTGACTTATGGATTATTTTGTCATTTGTGCTATTTGTTATAACTTCAAGGGTTAATATTGTCAATAAATGAAGCCAGCATTTGAAGCAGTCAAGACCTCAGAACACATTTCCTTTATTGTGAAGAAGTTTACTGAAAGATATTTCTCAGCGCCTTATCACTATCACCCCGAATATGAGCTAACCCTCATTGTAAAAGGTTCGGGCAAACGGTATGTGGGGACAAACATGCAAGACTATTTTGTTGGCGATATGGTTATGCTAGGTGCTAACCTTCCACACTATTGGAAAACCGCTGAAGATGCAACAGAGGATTCGGTTTCAATAGTAGTGCATTTCCGCGAAGACTTTCTGGGCGATCATTTCTTCAACATACCGGAGATGAAAAAGATAACACAGCTGTTAAAGGACAGCAGTAACGGTATACACTTTACTGGAGACACTATCGCTGCCCGGCAAATGATGAATGCTCTTTTACTGGAAAACAATAGTTTCAAAAAACTCATAATACTGCTTGACCTGTTGCATCTGCTAGCTACAGCAACCAGGTATTCTATATTGCAAAAACAAAATGAGTTTGCACTGCTATCATTTTCTGGCATAGAGCGCATTCACCAGGTATTTGCTTATATCGTCGACAATTTTCAACATGAGGTTTCACTGGAGGCCGCGGCAAGCATTGCCAATATGTCTACACATGCTTTTTGCAAGTATTTTAAACGGATCACCCGTAAAACCTTTGTTGGGGTTGTTAATGATTACAGGGTCGATTTTGCCGTGCGTGAATTAATCAACACTGACAAATCAATTTCTGAAATCTGTTACGATAGTGGCTTTAACGATATATCCAATTTCCATAAAACGTTTCGTTCAAAAATGGATATTAGTCCCCTGCAGTACCGAAACAATTTTAACAAGCAAACGGCTTAACTTTGTTTATAAAATCCATTGCCTGAAAAGAGGCAAAGAGAAACAAGTGAACTACCCAACCCCAGCATAGCTGATTGGTGTGGCTTCGGAGGTCATAGACTTACTCAGTGGCAACGCCTTACTCCGTTTTTGGTTAATGTCCGAGTTAGTATCTAAACCAGACAATATTTTTAAACCTTGTATTTTAATGTTTATGCTTGCATTAAAATCTCTATTGGGGACTGTATTACAGCTTTGAAAAGTTCATTCTCTATCTTTTAGAGGTAGGTCTTGGTTCAAATGATTATAGTTTGAACAGGTCTTGCTGCTTGGAAAGAAGCGCTCTATTTTAACAACCGTTTTGTTATTCCAAGTAGCTTTATACTCAAGCATGTCAATATTTTTTGTTTTTATATCAATCCCCAATCCAAAGATATTATCGAAGTTGATTACAGTTATTTCAAAAGAACTGTTTTTTGTAAATTGACTTTACTAATTTTCCATCAATCAAAGAGCATTTTTTAAAATAAAATCTATCATCCGCAGCCAAATTGTTGTTTTTTTTAGGTGTTTTGGCTGTGGATATTTTTTTATCGTCAGCCAAAACTATATATTTGAGACGTGTTTTGGCTGCGGATAAAATTGTTTTTCATCGTTGATCATTAAAAGAAATAAAATGGAATTGCTCATTGGAAGAATAGCTGAGAAAAAAATATTGTCAGAGACATTTGCCTCGCCTTCATCAGAACTCTTAGCGGTTTTTGGCAGGAGAAGGGTCTGAAAAACTTTTTTGATCCATTCAGTCTTTCAGAAGCAGCTTATTTTTGAACTTTCGGGAGTTCATGATGCGAATGCTACTGAGCAACTGCTCAATTTCAGCAAGGCCATCGCAGATGCCTTAGGCTCCCAATTAACTCCTGCAGCCCCTAAGAACTGGACAGAAGCCTTCTGGCAACTCAGGGAATTTGCAACCCCTATAATTAAAAAAAGAAAAGCTGTAATTTTCTTTGATGAGTTCCCTTGGTTAAGTTCACATAAATCAGGCTTTCTTTCTGCATTTGAATATTTTTGGAACCAATGGGCCTCACAGTAGCCAAATCTGATTGTGGTTATCTGTGGATCTGCTGCCACTTGGATGATCAAAAAAGTTGTCAACAGCAAAGGAGGCCTGCATAATCGCCTAACGCGTAAAATTCGCCTATTACCTTTCACATTGCAAGAGACAGAACAGTATCTAAAAAGCAAAAATGTCCATATTGACCGCTACCAAATGCTAACCATTTTTATGGCAATGGGCGGTGTGCCACATTATCTAAAAGAGCTCAAAAAAGGGGAAAGTGCTACCCAGGCCATTGATAGGCTCTGCTTCACTAAAGATGGTCTGCTTTCAACAGAATTCGCAAACCTATACCGCTCGCTGTTCGAAAACGCAGACAGGCATATTTCCGTAGTGAGAGCGCTCGCGGATAAACCGTCGGGATTGACAAGAAACGAAATTATAGCGGCATGTAACCTAAAGAGTGGAGGAACTACGAGTATTTTACTTGAGGAGCTTGTGGAGTCAGGCTTCATTACACCGCACCTGCCTTTCCAGAAGAATGCCAGTCAGAGCACTTACAAACTCAGCGACGAATACAGCCTTTTCTATCTTAAATTTATCGAACATTCCCGTGCCACTGGTGCAGGGACATGGCTAAAAAAATCATCGACGCCTTCTTGGAGGAGTTGGAGTGGTTATGCCTTTGAAGGGATCTGCATGAAGCATACCGATAATATTAAGCAGGCACTGGGTATTTCCGGAGTGTTCACTGAAGCATCAGCTTGGCGGCATATTCCAAAAGATGGAAACGGTGCACAAGTTGATCTGTTGCTAGACAGACAGGATAATGTGATAAGCATCTGTGAAATGAAGTTTTCAAATACTGAGTTCGCAATAGATAAAACCTATGCTGCCGAGTTACGGTACAAGCTTGATATATTCCGTCGGGAGAGCAAAACTAAAAAATCACTGTTCCTAGCCATGGTTACAACCTATGGCATTAAAAACAACATGTATTCTATTGGCCTGGTACAGAACGAAGTTACCATGGATGATTTGTTTTTACCTTAGCATAATATATCATAAGATAATAAGCCCTAATATTGAAAGTGCTAAAATGTCATGGTCACAGAAAGCAATGAATTGGATGTCTCATCTTTTACCATTTTAATTTTTTATGAATAAAGTTCTTAAAGTTTTGTTCTTTATTTTAGTAGTAATGATTTTTTTTGCTTCAATTATTTTTTTTGTAGAGAAAAGTAGCAATAATAAAATGAAGAAAGACAACGCTGTTTTAGAAAAGAATTTCAAACAGATTCAGTTTAAGGGAAAGGTAATTAAATCTACTATTATAAATCGGTTTGGTAAACAATACTATATCATTTGCATTAAACTCGAATATTCAAATATTAAGGATTTCTATCTTTTCAAGGAGGCCCATGGCCTTATAATAAAAAATGGTATCGCCACGATGTCTGGGGGAATCTTTATGGAAGATAAAATAGTAGATCGTGTAGAAGTAAATATTAATAACAGCAATAAAGAAAAGTTTTTCTATAAGAATGGGGAAATTGATGAATTCGAACTGTCATTTGGTGCCGGTGCAATTAAAGAAAGTGACATGAATGTCTGTAATTAGTGCAATTACCAACCTTATTGTTTTGTTAAGACCTCAAGGATAGTAATTTCAAAGCCTGCATAGTTGTTTGCAGGCTTTTTTTAATAGCATGGCAAGATTGGAATTGCAATAGAGAAGTGGGGGCATTTTATCAGTTTTGGTTTTGTTTTCATCATTCACCTTTCAACCTGAGCCGGAGTAAGGTAGCCAAGTTGTGTATTTCAACGAAACTTTCCAGTAGCCCAATAACCTGGCGATCGATGCTTCGGGGAGGGGCTCAATTGCGTGTAGCAATCTAATTTTAATTCTATTGGCCTTGTCCAGAACGAAGTTACAATGGATGATTTGTTTTCAATTTAGGTTGTCATCACTATTCAATTGAGATTGCGCAATCTTGTGATTTCAGGACGGTACACTATTCTTTTAACCCGGCTTATTGTCCCCTGAAAAAGGGAAATAGATATTTTTAACCCCTATTTCAGACAATTTTACCCCTCCAATAGAATTGTTACATTATAGATTTGTATTGGGGAATGCCCTGGGTAAATGGATGTTATTATGCTCGATATATTTGACAATTGGTAGAACATTGCCCCATCGAAAACTTTAAAGAAATAATTTGGGCAAAAAAAACATCGGTAATAGTCAATATTTGATCATTTTTTAACGAAGCATTTTTTGATTTTTAGAAGAAAAATTAAAAATTAAGAGAAGTTTGATGTTGGCTTAGTCAGATGGTTTTAGACGCTGCTTTTAAAGCAAATTAATGGTTTAATAAATATTTAATGCAATTAAAATTTCCTTTTAACACTTTGACAAAAATATTTGCGCTTAAGTTCAGGCATTGGTTTGCTTTGTGCTTTTCACCCTTACGTTTTTTTCCTTGTCCCAGTTACCGGCACTTCTTTCTGGGCTAAGTTTTGTAGCGCGTAATCCCGGATAAATTCTTTAGGTTTTGTAAAGTCCCCTTACACCGAAAGATTATTATTGCCGCTATACAGGAAGGTTACCTTTCTCTGGCCGTGGCAACCTTTCCGCTTAGCACAATATTTTTTGTTACACCAATTAATCACTTTATGACCAATATTCCGGATAATGGCAAATGGGGATCTTATAACGGTAGATCCCCGCTTGTTTCCTTTTGCAATAAGTACCATTTATTAACAGGGGTAATGGAAGCACTTATCAATGCCCAGACTTTTCCTGTCCACTACCGCAAACATAGCTTTATAGTCACCCCAAATGACACGAATCGCTACATATACCTGATAATGAAAGGTGTTGTAAGGGGATTTTACAAAGATTCAGGGTTTGAGATTACTACCTGGATTTGTCACGAGAATGAGATAGTGGGGGCTATAAATAACCCATGGAAAGATGCGCCTTCACATGGCTATATTCAGGCTTTAGAGGATGTAGAACTCATTGCAGTCCCCCGTGAATTAACTACCATGCTTTATGGGGATTTTTCGGAGGCTAATATCATAGGTAGAAAGATGATGGAACTTTATTATCGGGTAGCATATGATAGGGCATTAATTTGTCAAGTTCGCTCGGCCACTGGACGCTATCGGTATTTACTTAAAGTATTCCCCTGGATGATAGGCCGGGTGCCCTTAATCTATATCGCTTCATTTCTAGGCTTAAGATTAGAAACATTAAGTAGGACCCGGGCAAGCGAAATCAGAAAAAAAACAATTGACGATGGTCTTAACCTTTAACCCACCATAAGGATTTGATGAATAGTGTGGTAACTATTTTTTGTGTCAATGTTTTAAGGTGATGTTGGCAAAAGAACTTTCCATCAACAGAAATCCAATCCTTTTCCTTGATTAAAAACAGGGGGTATGTTAACAAACTAAAACTCTAAAAAATTGACGGGTGAAATTTAAAGAAAAATTTCATTTTGCAGATGGGTTGTTAAGCCATTGTTTAAAACAAACGGTACAAAATTGTAGAACAATAAATAATGAAGATAATAAAGCTTGGTTTCTTGTTAATTCTGTTTTGCCAAAGTGGCTGGTCACAAAATATTTGGACTAAGCCACCGGCGTACACTCCAAATAATGTTTCAATCGATGCGCCATTAATGGGAAATGGTGATGTTACCATTAGTGTAGGCTTTAAAAAAGATCGTTTACGTTATTATTTGTCTAAGAATGATTTTTGGCGGCTACGGTCAAAAGCTGATGGGTTGTCAGGCCCCAGGGTGGTAGGTTTTGTCGATATAGCCATTAATGGCTTTAATGAGGATAGTTTTTCTGCTGAACAATCACTTAGCAATGGTGTCACCACCTGTCTGCTACAAAAACAAGGGCAAAGTGTAACTGCAAGATCATGGGTGTCGGCAACAGAAAATCTTATTTTTTTGGAGTTAAGCGCTTCAGGTAAAGCGGCAAAGGTTTCCATTGGTTTAAATGCTCCGGAACATGAGCATGCAAAATTAAAAAGCGGAAAAATAAAAGATGTTTTTTGGTTTACCCGTGCCTTTACCGATAGTGTGGACATTCCGACAGAAGTGGCTGTCGCTTTAAAAAATATTAGCGCTAATGACAGCAGCATTCTACTACAACCAGGTAAGAAAATAACTATTGGAATTGCTGTTGAAAGTAAGTTCAAAAAAGCAAACCCTTTGGAAGATGTGTTGGACCGAATAAAAAAACTTGATAAAAAATCAGCTGCAGCGTTATTGAAAAAACACAATGCGTGGTGGAAAACGTATTGGGACCAATCGAATATAGCTGTTGACGACCCAGTATTGATGAAAGCTTATCATCAGGGACTTTATACAATGGCGGCTTGCAGTCGCGATCCAAAATTCCCTCCCGGAATATTTGGTTGGACCACGACAGATAAACCTGCCTGGAACGGGGATTATCATTTAAACTATAATTTTCAGGCACCTTTTTACGGGCTCTATGCAGCTAACCGAATCGCGCAGGGGGAGCCTCATGATGCTCCTCTTATTGATTTCCTCCCTAGGGGAGAATGGTATGCAAAAAATGTTAAAGGAATAAGGGGGATTTTGTATCCGGTGGGTATTGGTCCTGTGGGGATTGAAGTGACCCGTGATTTTGCTATTGGTGGTTACCAGAAGAAAGGGGATATTGAAAAGGGGGGGCTATTTTACGGTCAACGTTCTAATGCAGCATACGGGTTGTTAAATATGGCCCAACAATGGCGTTGTACTTATGATGAAAAGTATGGTAAAAAGATCTATCCCTATGCACTTGCCGTTGTCGAATTCTGGGAAGATTACCTGAAATATGAAAATGGCCGGTATGTCATTTATGACGATGCCATTCATGAAGGATCGGGAGGAAATGAAAATCCTATTTTATCGCTTGGCTTGGTTAGGAATGCCTTTGATCTCATCATTGATCTAAGTGCTACATTGAAGCTTGATGAAAGTAGGAAGGGAAAATGGGCAGATATTCTAAATAAATTGAGTGAATTTCCGATTCAGATAAGAAATGGCAGAAAAGTATTTAGGTACACGGAGAAAGGCGTAGATTGGTGGCCTGATAATGGACTGGGAATACAACATATTTATCCCTCAAATTCAATTAACCTAGATAGCAAAGCAGATTTGTTGGCCGTTTCCCGCAATACTATTGATGAGATGAAACGCTGGCAGGACATGAACACGACCAATAGTTTTTTTATGGCAGCAGTTAGGGTAGGATATGATCCGGCTGTTATCTTAAATGAATTGCATAAATATGCCTTGCATACTTATCCCAACGGTTTT
Source organism: Pedobacter sp. KBW01 (assembly GCF_003852395.1). Classification (NCBI taxonomy): domain Bacteria; kingdom Pseudomonadati; phylum Bacteroidota; class Sphingobacteriia; order Sphingobacteriales; family Sphingobacteriaceae; genus Pedobacter; species Pedobacter sp. KBW01. The sequence goes on along the minus strand of NZ_QAJQ01000023.1, from coordinate 118,999 downwards.
CAATTAAATAACCCCCATGGAATAGAAAATAGTTGTACGGTGGCTAATGCACTTAATGAAATGCTATGCATGAGTGCAGGAAATGTAATTAGATTATTCAATGGCATTCCAAAAAAACAAAATGCAAGTTTTGAACGCATCAGGGCATGGGGTGCTTTTTTAGTTTCCGCCAATTTAAAAGATGAAATGGTTACCAATGTTAAGATCATAAGTGAAAAAGGAAAACTTTGTACACTCGTAAATCCATGGGCCGACAAAAAGGTTCTACTCATCAGGAATGGTAAAAAGGCAGAAGTCCTTAGCGGAAACAGGATTTCTTTTAAAACAAGTCCCAATGAATTGATAGAAGTACAATCTAATTAATCTTATGCCAAAAATTACAACATTTTATTTAATTACGGAGTACATTTTGAAGGGAAAAAGGCTACACTTGAATTGATTTTTTAAGTCAGGCTTGCATCGGATGTAAAAGATAGTCAATATTGCCTTTCATTTTTGTGCCATATTACAAGCGATCCTGAAAGTTTGAGTTAATGTGCTGATCCAAAGACTGAATAGAAAAATATTTGTATACTATTTTGCAGCAATATATCTGGCTTGGTACTTTTAAGCTTGCTAGAGCAAAAAAAGTATCAGTAAATATCAATGTAGTTTTCAGGTTTAACCATTTTTACTTTTATTGTACCCGATAAGCCTGTTCCAAAATTAATTAACGATCAGGTAAATGTTGTCAATATGGGGATTTCGCTAAAAGTGGTTCTGCACCACTTCTAGCGAAATCCCCAAATAAATATCATACTTACTGTTTTTTTATATTTTTTACGACATACATAAAATGTACAATAAATTATCTTAGCTTCGAAGGCTGAAACTAACTGGAACTGAGCAGATATGTCTTCCCAGACTGATAAAATTTTATTCGTAAAGAACTATAAAGCATTGTGCTATTTTGCCTGGGAAATGGTAAATGATACCGATCTTGCTGAAGATTTGGTTCAGGATGCTTATGTCAGTTTTTTAAAGCATAAACAATCTATTTCCAGCGATGAACAAGCTATCAAATCCTTCCTGTATTCGGCTATACGTAATGCTGTTTACAATCTGAACCGTAAATCCAAAACGGTACAAAAATATTTTCAAAGGCAGAACTTTTCGGATATAGATGAACCCGATTACGAACACATGGTCATCAGGGCAGAGTTCATGTCGGAAGTAAATATGATTGTAGCAGGGCTTCCTGAGGCCTGCCGGAAAATTTTTAAATTAAGCTATTTAGAAGGGCTCTCTAATCAGGAAATATCAGATCAGTTGTCTTTATCCATCAATACCATCAAAACCCAAAAACAGAGAGCTTTGCGTGTTTTAAAACAAAAAATACGTCCAGAGTTTTACGTGGTTTTTACGATGTTATTTTTTCGTTAAAATTTAGTTAACTAATTGTCACCCCTTTTTGTGGTTTAGGTTTCTTATACCTGTAATATGATCCGCATCCTTGAAGTGCAGGATACTAAATATGTATTAAAGATAATCTAGATTGAAGAATTTTATGAACAGCAGAAACTGGAAAGCCCTTTTACTAGGGTTTTGTATAATCGTATGTGGATTTGAAAGCAAATCTCAAGGAATTAATTTCCAACATAACCTGGAGGAGGCCATCGGGCAAGCTAAAAAGGAGAAAAAAATGATTTTTGTAGATTTTTATACCTCCTGGTGTGCACCTTGTAAAGTAATGTCTGATGAAATTTTCCCTAAGAAAGAAGTGGGTGATTTTTATAATCAAATGTTTGTTAACGTTAAGATTCAATGTGATGACAAAGGATATGGCTTAGCGTTAGGTAAGCACTACAAAGTACAGGCATATCCCACTTTAATGTTTTTGGATACAGCAGGTAATACTGTTCATTCTATTGCTGGTGGACTAGATGTGCAGGGCTTTATTCAATTGGGTAAAACAGCTTTAGATCCTAATAAAAATCAATTGGTATTGGTCAAGGAGTGGGATTCTGGCAATCGCACACAAGCCTTCATGACTAAATATTTCAAGACACTGGTTCAATCCTACCGCTCAGATAAGGCGATATATGATTTTGAAAAATATTTTGCATCACTTTCCGGGAAACAGAAGGCCTCAACCAATACGTTTGAGCTGATGCAGATAGTTAAGAGTGTACCCTTTTCTGCTCCATTCGAATATATGGAGATGAATAAGGTGGATTATTATAAGCAACTAGGAAAGAAAAAGATAGACAGTACGATTGCGGCTTCCTATCTCTGGTACTTTAAAAATTTGCAGGCTTCCGGGTTTAGCAATAAGGATCTCAGTGACTTCAAAAATAAAATGAAGCTATTTAGGAGCAAAAAATATCCTTTCTACGATGAGTATGCTGCTTTTTACCAGGTTTTTGATTCCTATGATGCTCAAGGTAAGGATGATATTAAATTGTATATAGCAAGAGGAAATGATTTTTTGACGAAATATGGGTTGAATAATGATGCCTATACTACTTCCTTAACCCATGTACTGGGAAATTTGACCTCCGCTAAAGATGAGGGGGCTGCAGGTATTACCTGGATGGAGTCGCTACTTAAACGCAAGAAAGACCCAAAATATTTAAACACCTATTTCTATATCTTATGGCGTAATTCGCGCTGGGATCAGGCTCTTGAAGTAGGTCAGCAGATCAGGGACAACCAAATCAAGGCTGATCGTTCTACTTTAGATATTGACAAGCAGATAAAAATGGTTAGTGAGCAAAAATCAAAGCATGTTAAATAATTGCTTGAAAAAGGTTAAATAATTGTCACCCCTTTTTAAGGTTTCGGTTTCTTAATCTCTAGTATATGAAGAATAACCCATTTGATATAGCTGACTTAATTGTTAAAAAGTTTCGCGGTAACCTTACCGAGGAAGAAAGTATTGCACTTTCCAATTGGCGTGATGATGATTTGCGCAACAAGTTATTTTTAGAAGATTTAGAGAAAAAATCAGCCCAGGGAATTGATACGTCGGTATTTAATCAATTCGATACGGCGCGCGGCTGGGAATCTGTGCTTAAAAAACAGCAAAGAGGCACTACAGTATTCATGTGGAGGTCAATAGCCGCCGTACTTGCTGTTTTGATATCGATAACCATATATTTCCTGGTTTATCAGTTTAACGATGGTACTGAGCGGATTGTGGAGAGTAAGGATGCTAAATATAAAAATGACGTGTTACCGGCAATTTTGGGTGCGAAAGTAATCCGGGCAGACGGATCGGAGATCAAGGTAGAAGATAATATTCTTTTCTCTGCCGATGGTCACATGAACAATTCATCTACTGAAGCTATAGGCAGCGAAGCGCAATTGCTGACTAAGCTGAATACACTTGTAGTTCCTGCGGCAAACTATATCAATTTAACCTTGGCAGACGGGACGAAGGTTTGGGTAAATGCGAACAGCCGGTTAAATTTTCCTTCAAAATTTGTGGGAAATGAAAGACGCGTGACGTTGCTGGAGGGGGAAGCTTATTTTGAAGTGGCCAAAGATGCTCATCGGCCATTTTATGTAGAAAGTAAGGGGGCAGAAGTTAAAGTGCTGGGTACACACTTCAATGTAATGGCATATTCTAATCAATTGGCAACTACTTTGGTAGAGGGTAGTGTGAAACTCTCTAAAGGGGATAAATCGGTCATGTTACGTCCGGGGGAACGGGGAGATATAAACGGGTCATTGATTGACGTACAACCGGCTGATTTTCAAAAGGAACTGGCCTGGAAAAACAATGTGTTCTATTTCAACGGCGATAATATTGTAAAGATTGCCCAGGAGTTACAATCCTGGTATGATTTGGAGGTTTCATTTTCAAATGACATTCCACTATTACAGACCTATACAGGGGAAATCCGCAGAGACGCTAATCTTTCCGAAGTGTTGAACATGTTGGAATTTGTAAGTGACCTGGAATTTAAAGTAGATAAAAATAAGTTGTTAATCTCTAAACGAAAAATATGAAATAAACTTACTCAACTAAACCATTCAAATTTCCAAAAGAAGACAGAGGTGTTGCTGCACCCCTGTCAAGATAATTAAGCTAACCAAACGATTTACATTAACTCAATTACACAAATGTATGAATAACTTATCATTTGGTAAAGGTTGTGGTACACCCGTACACATGCCTTTTCCAATAATTTTCCGGATAATGAAAATAACAACAGCTTTAATGTTGATTTTTATGACCTGTGCGTATAGTAATGGAAAAGCACAGCGCGTATCCCTTTCCCTTCATAATGCCAAATTAGAAGAAGCTTTTAAAGAAATCAGTAAGCAAACCAGCTACAAGTTCCTGTACAATGATGCGTTATTGAAAAATGTTAAGCGAATTAACCTGAATGTTGAAAATGAAGGTTTATCGCAGGTCATGTCGAAATTATTATTGAACCGGAATATGGTTTATAAAATTATTGACCAGACAATTAGCATCAGTGCTGCTTCAGGCTCCAATGTATCAGGTAGTGGCATTGCTTTACAAGAGCCCATCAAAGGTGTTGTGAGAGATGAAGGAGGAGTTTTGGTTGGTGCATCAATTGTCGTTAAGGGGACAAACATTACAACCAGTACCAATTCCAAAGGTGAGTTTAGTATAAACGCACCTGCAAATGCAATTTTGATCATACGCTTCATAGGTTATAAACCAAAGGAAGTAGCAGTTGCAAACAGGAAAAATATTACAATTCAACTGGAGGCTGATAATCAAACCTTAAATGAGGTGAATGTAGTTTCTACTGGTTATCAAAACATTGATCGTAAATTATTTACCGGTTCAGCAACCAGAGTCAATGCGAAAGATATAGCACGGGCAGGTGTCCCAGATATCTCGCGGATGTTAGAAGGTCAGGTCGCCGGAGTTTCTGTCCAGAACGTAACGGGTACCTTTGGTGCAGCCCCTAAGATACGTGTACGTGGAGCTACTTCTATTTCAGGAGATAATAAACCGTTATGGGTAATTGATGGAATTGTACTTGAAGATATTGTTAATATTTCCAATGAAGCACTTTCTACCGGTGACCCAAATACGTTAATCGGTTCTTCAGTAGCTGGATTAAATCCAGATGATATTGAATCCTTCAATATCTTAAAAGATGCAGCAGCTACAGCGATGTATGGTGCACGGGCCATGAATGGGGTAATCATCGTAACAACCAAAAAAGGGAGAAATACCGATGGGGCACCTCAGCTCAACTACAGCACAACGATGAGTATCTATAGTAAGCCCAGGTATGAGCAATTTAACATGATGAACTCAGGCGAGCAGATGAATGTGTTACTGGAGATGGAGCGAAAAGGATACCTTAGTCATGCCGCCTCTAAAAACTCCAAAGATGGGGGAGTATTTAATAAAATGTATGATCAGATGTACCAATACGATCCGATCAACGATTCGTTTACATTACGCAATGATGTTGCGAGTAGACAGCAATTCTTAAAACGCTATGCCGATGCCAACACAGATTGGTTTGATGTATTATTTAAAAATTCCCTGATGCAGGAGCACTCATTGAGTTATTCATCGGGTAATTCCAAATCTCAAACCTATGCTTCAACCAGCTTTATGAATGATGCCGGACAGACCGTTGGTGATAGGGTGAAACGATTTACAGCGAACCTACGCACAAACTTCAAATTGAGCGACAAATTCTCTGGCGAGCTATTGTTCAATGGGTCTATTCGAGATCAGCGCACTCCAGGTACCTTAACCAGAAGTGCAAATACATCCACTGGTGGATTCTCGAGGAACTTTGATATCAATCCTTACTCTTATGCGATGAATACAAGTCGCTTAATGACGCCATATAATGAGGACGGAAGTTTAGAGTATTTCAGGCGTAATTTTGCTTCATTCAATATCCTGAATGAACTGGAAAATAATTATATCGAACTGGGATTAAATGAGCTTAAGGTACAGGGAGGTTTTAAATATAAAATACTTCCACAATTAACCTACTCTGTTGATGGTTCTTACCGCTATGCCTCCACTATGAGGAAGCACTATGTCATGGAAAATTCCAATATGGTACTGGCTTACAGGGCACATGGCAATGATCCATTTATTATGGAAAACAATCCATTCTTATTTAGGGACCCTAACTTGCCAACAGCAGCCTTGCCATTTGTCACGCTACCTGATGGTGGCTTTTATAATGCCAACAGTGATAATCTAAAGAGTTACTATGTGCGTCACAATTTGGAGTACGATGCTAAATTTAAGGGAAAACATCGCCTGAATTTATTTGGGTCGATGGAGCTACGTTCAACAGACAGGCAATATGACAATTTTGATGGAGTAGGTTATCAGTATACCAACGCAGGCCTGGTACATCCCGACTATAAATACTTTCAGGATGCGATGTACCAAAACCGACCATACTTTGGAATGGGTTATTCAAAGGATCGCTTTGCTGCGATGATGTTGCGCGCAGCATATGCCTTTGCAGATAAATACAGTTTCAATTTCACGACTCGTGTAGACCGTTCGAATATGCTAGGCAAGACTACAGCGAAAAGTAAAGCATTAGGCTGGTTACCAACCTGGAATATTTCAGGGGCGTGGGATATCGACCAGGAAAAATTCTTTAAACAAGACAACTGGCTAATAGGTGGCGCCCGTATACGTGGTACCTATGGTTTGGTCGCCAATTTAGGAAATGCCAGAAACAAGTCCGTTTTGTATTTTAATGGCATCACCATGAGGCCCATTGAAGCCGATAAGGAACAGTATGTCAATATTGGCTCCCTGGAAAATGCCGACCTAACCTGGGAAAAACTATATGAAGGTAATATTGGAGCGGATCTGGCTATGTTCAATAGGAAAATTGATGTTACCCTGGATTATTACAAACGCGATATCTTCGACTTGATAGGACCTGTTACAACATCTGGTTTAGGGGGGCAGGTAATCAAGACAGCCAACTATGCAACCATGTCTGGACAGGGATTTGAAGCAACCATTGCAGGCTATCCAATCAAAAAAGGAGATTTCAAATGGCGTTCTTCCTTCAACTTTGGATGGAATAAGAACAAAATTACCAAACTGGAAATTAACCCGGTCATCAATGATCTGGTACGTGCTGAAGGAGGCCCACTTGAAGGCTACTCCCAACGCGGTTTATTTTCCGTTCAATTTGATGGCTTAAACCCGGAATATGGTTATCCAACATTTATTTCCGAGACAGGGGTACGCAATGCGCTACGCCTTGATTTCCAAAGTACAAAAAAAGATTTCTTAATATACCATGGGCCGGTAGATCCTACCTTCACGGGAGGTTTTTATAACCAGTGGGCTTATAAAAACTTCTCTTTATCTGCATTATTTACATTTAGTGCTGGAAATTATGTGCGTCTAGCCCCTGTCTTTGGGTCGGAGATGAGCGATGATATTGGAATGAACAAAGAGTGGTTAAACAGATGGATGGTGCCAGGTGATGAAAAATACACCAATATACCTGCCACCATCGACCCATTGGTCGCTTTTTTTCAAATGTCAACTAACCCAGGTTATCCATATAGTGCCTACAACCTATCTGATGCACGTGTGGCAAAAGGAGATTTTATTCGCCTGAAAAATATTACCCTGGGCTATAGTTTGCCTAAGTCTATAACAGAACGGTTAAAAGTGAGAAATATCGATGTAGCCATTGTAGGCAATAATATTAGCCTGTTGTATGCTGACAAGAAGTTAAATGGGGCTGATCCAGAATTTTTTGGTAGCGGAGGAGTCGCTTTACCGGTTCCAAGACAGTTTACATTTTCCCTAAAAGCTGGTTTTTAACAATTAAAATGCAATCTAATGAATATAAGAACACTATATAGCATATTGGGATTTACATTCCTTGTACTGATGACACAAGGCTGTAAGAAATATTTTCAGGTTAATCCGGATATGCGTACCGAAATGGATTCTGCCGATAAGGTGGGGCAATTACTGGTTACTGCTTACCCTTCTACAGATTACTTTCTATTTGGGGAGACTGCTTCGGATAACGCTACGGATAAAGGACCTGGAGCTTATGCAACCAATGATGTGGCACGCGGTAGCTATTATTGGGAGGAACTCACGCGGGCAGACGACTCCTATTCTCCAAGCAAATACTGGTTGGATATGTACAAAGTCATTGCAGCAGCCAATCATGCGATCGAAGCAGTGGATGACAACGGTTTTGGCATTAAAGGGCAACAGTTCAAAGGAGAAGCATTAATCTGCAGGGCATACGCACATCATATGTTGGTTTCTCTATTTTCCAAAGCTTATCAGATTGGAGGAGACAATGCTACCTACGGGATACCTTATTTGACTACACCCGAAAAAAATGCCATCCAAAACTACGACCGTGGAACGGTGACCTCTGTTTACCAAAATATTGAGAAGGACCTTTTAGCAGGCATGAAGTTGATTCGAGGTATAACCTTCAAGTCTTCCAAATTCCATTTCAATGAGCAGGCAGTTAATGCCTTTGCTGCCCGCTTTTATCTTTTCAAAGGAGATTATGATAAAGTAATCCAATACAGCTCGGCTATTTTTCCAGAAAATAATTTCAAGCAAAATATTCGTCCGGTGGCAGGTGCCTGGAAAGCAATAGGAAATCCAAACCAGCAATTTGGCAGTTCTACGGCAAATTACAATCTATTGATGGCTAATGTATTTACCAGGTTTGCATACTCATCTGGTGCAAATCGCTACGGAGGGGGTAAACTATTTACGTCCATGATTACCGAAAAAAATGTAACTGGAAAAGGGTTCTTCCAATACCTGACATCAACTGGTGGCGATGCTGAAAAACCAAACCTGAACAAATATCCGGAATATCGGGCAGACGAAAATTATTACAGTGTACAGGTATTGTTTTCAGCAGATGAAGCCCTGATGAACAGAGCTGAGGCCTATATCTACAAAGGACAGTATGATTTAGCATTGAAAGATCTAAACGATTTTGCAGCAGTACGCATTGATGCTTATGATGTGAGCCAACACGCCATTACCCAGCAAAAAGTCCTGGATTTCTATAACACCACGGACATCAAAGAAGGCCTAATTAAAACGGTATTGGATTTTAGGCAAAAAGCTTTTGCTCATGAAGGTTTGCGTTGGTTTGACATCAATCGCTATGGAATTGAGATTGTGCATAAATATTATGATAGCAATATGGTTGAGACCACGGATATACTAAAAAAGGATGATCCAAGACGTGTTTTTCAATTACCGGAAAGTAGCTCCCTCTCTGGCCTACCCAAGAACCCAAGATAAAATGAAGGAAATAAATAAACATATAAATAGAATATGATTATGAAAAAATATTATATACCGCTTTTTTTGTCACTTATCATTAGCGCTGCAGGCTGCAGAAAAGCTGAAAAAATTGATTTTCAATTCAATAAAGATTTGGACTATGTCCCTATTGAATTAGATAATTGGCTATCGGGGAATTTCACCAATCCTTATAACATGGAGATCGTCTATCGGTTTGACCGGTATAAAATGGGGGAATTAAAACAAAATTTATCCCCTGCAAAGGAAGAGAAAGTGAAGGAGCAAATGGAGATGATCAGGAATGGATTCATTGTTCCCTTTGAAAAAGCTGCAGGTTCGGTTTTTGCGAAAACTTATTTTCCTAAAGAATGGGTCTTATCTGGTTCCTATGCGGTCACCTCAGATGGGCGTATATTAGCCCTTTCTTCCGGGGGGCGCAGTATTACCATATATGAAGTAAACACTGCTGATACGACAAATGCTGAGGTAACCCGGGCGAAGTTAAAGACTGTTCATCATGAGTATGCCCATACCCTGACACAGATTATTCGTATCCCGCGCGAGTTTGAATCCATCTCCGAGGCAAACTATTCTGCAGATTGGCGCAGTAGCTTTACCTATCCTGATGCAATAAATGATGCACAGGGCTTTGTATCACGCTATTCAAGGGCCAATGTAATGGAAGATTTTGCGGAGACTGCCGGATTTCTATTGGTATATGGACAGCTCTGGTATGATACCCGCGCTGGAAAAATACCTGCTTCAGGTTATGATATCCTGAAGAAAAAAGAAGCTGCATTAGTCAAATTCTACAGGGATAGTTATGGGGTAGATTTCAGAAGGGTACAACGTGAAATGGCACAGGCCATGTATACCCGCTTTAACGATAAGCAAAAGCAGTCTTTTGCCTACTGGTTTTTTGATCAGGCTACCTTCACTTACACCTTGCCCTACAACACAGCGGTGAGTTCAGCGGATTTAAAAACGAAGGTAAACAATTTCATTACCAAGGCGCCCTTGGCAGCCAATACCCAATTCGACAAGTATGTTGTAAAAGATCTGACTTTCCTATTTACACCCGGAGCTTTAATTCCAAATAGTAATGCCAAACAAGGGGATTTGATTATCAGGGTTGGTTATCAGCGTAATACGGCCCCAGTAGCCTATGCCGATTATACGTTTAAATATTTAACAAACCCGGCAAACAACACGGTTAAATTTGATAAATCTACTCAAGGTACGGATGTAAACCAAAATGCGAACGCAAAATTGTTTATGCCCCCTTTTATGGACGAAATAGCCAGCTATTTCACCAGTGGGAACTTTGTCCCGGAATGGTCTATAGATGCCCCTTCCCGAACAAGATTAGATGAATTCTTTTTTGATTTTGGTGGTTTCTATAAAGAAGCAGATAAGGGTAGTTATATCAATTTCCCCCTACAAAGAGCGAGAAAATAGTATAAACAGTAGAAGTCTAATAAAATAAGAAGATGAAAAAATTAAATAAACTTTTGTTTCTGGGTGTATTATTGTTCTTCGGTTGCCGCCGGGAGGATATTGACTTAATTTTTGATAAAACGCCTGACCAGCGTATGGGGGAGTTACAAAAAGAAGTTAAACAGCAGTTGGTGGAAGCAAAATATGGTTGGCGGGTGCTTAGCTCAACCTTGACCAAAGGGACATATGGATTTTATATGGATTTTGATGCAGAGGGGAAGGCAGATCGTGTCCGTATGGTTTCCGATATTGACAACGTGTCAAGTAAGGTAGTACGCACTTCTGGTTACCGCGTGAAATTGATTAACGCTCCCATGCTTTCTTTCGAGACATACACCTACATCCATCAACTTGCAGATCCTGACCCTGGTGTAATTGGCGGTGAATATGGGGATGGCTTAAAAGCGGATATTGAGTTTGAACTGCAGCGCACAACTCAAGACTCTTTGTTCTTCAAAGGCCGTAAGTTTCGTAGTGATATGATATTAATCCGTGCGAGCCAGGAAGAGCAGCGGGTGTATCTCTCTGGTAATTTCCTGAGCGTGATAAATGAGGTAAAAAGCATATTTGCAAACAATCAAATCTCCTTATTCGACCACGCAGGTGTGACCTACCAGCTGACAATCAACTCCGATTCACGCACACTAGGTATCATGAGTTATGTTAATGATAAAATAGTAACAACCAATGATTTATTTTCTTATACCGCTGACGGGCTTCAAATAGGTAAAGGTATACCATTATTAAATGGAGATGTCATTGCTAAAATTTTACTCCTCGGAGGTAAATTGTATGCAATTACTGGCAAAGGGGACAAACATGAAATCCGGGGTTCCCAAACACCCTTATTGCCACTGGCAGACATGATGGGTAGCATGTATGCCAGAGTATTCTCTCCATTCAGGGTGCAGTACCCTGGGACCAACGCTGCTGGCGCAAATATTCTATATCAGGTACATAGGCAGATCCCAGATCCACCAGTAGCAGGTGGTGCTTCAAAAATTGACCTGGATTTGCAATGGGACACAGCAAATAAATACATTTACCTACAAGGCTATATGTATTATTCTGCTACACCTACGATGACGCGATACCGGTATAATTATACGTATGATAAAACAACAGGCTTATTCAAACTGAGCAATAAGGTGGTACAGTCTACAGGGTTTGCTTCTGTAGGATTAATGGACACTTTCCTTTTGAATAATGAATTCAAATTAGAATACTATTTTGACAGTGGAAATGCTTACGGACGAATAGTAAGTAAGGACGGGAATGTTACTATGACTTTGATGCCCCTTAAATAATCAATCCGTGCTTTAAAGGTAACCCATGTAAACTAGCATCAGTTATCGATGAACAAATGAGTGGAGTATTTTTATTTTTTACTCATTAGGATACATTAGTGGCAAGTGATTATAAATCCAGTAGGGTTTCCCGGTAAAATTCGGTGCTAGCGGTAGGTCGCAAGGAAATGGGGATGACGCACTATTAGCGAAGTCCCCATTGTTAACCAATTTTTTAAGAAAAACATTCACAATTGGTGAATAAATTAGGATCTTGGTAGTAGTGGCCAGTTATGGAAAAAAATGTCTTTAGCTACTTGTTGGGGAATCACTATAAGGTGAAGAGGGTAAGACAGGAACTGGACAATGTTTTGCTCTGTGAGGGATTGGAGCCGCAACGGATACAGTATGATAATAAAAAACACTGTCAGAGGCACTTGCCTTGCCTTCATTAGAACTATTAGCGGTCTTTGGCAGGGTCATTTTACCAAAGTCTTTCCTAGTCTCTCAAAGGTAAGTTTGGCTTTAATGGAGGGTTCGAATTCCTGTATTTCGTCAATAAGCTTTAAGGTCAATGCTTTTTGGTTTTTCCAAATCGTTGTAAAACTACACGATTTTTGAATCTGCAGAATCACAATTTATTGTTATATTTAAGTAACGTAATCAACTTAGTGTTTCCATTCAATGTCTAACCAAGATACTTCGCTCTACCAATCTGCTAAAAAGATCTGGCGCACTGTTGTTAAAGAAAAACCCAATCGTCCCTACGAGCTTGAGCTACAACTTGAACTCCATAAACGTCTTCTACATCTCTTCCAGCCTGGTACTTACTATTATTATATATTCAATATTTTCCAGGCCGAACTTGAGTTCGTCAGCCCTAGTATCAGCCATGTGCTGGGTTACCTACCAGAAGAAATGGATATTCTTCGGTTACTCGACATCCTGCATCCACAGGATAAACCTTATTTCCTTGAGTTCGAACGTCGGATCACAGAGTTTTTTGTCTCACTTCCGTTCGAAAAAATCCCTAAATACAAGATGCAGTACGACCTGCGTATGAGGGCAAAAAATGGTAGCTATATAAGGCTCCTTCACCAGGCGGTGCAAATTGACTATGACGAAAAAGGTTATTACCGTACCTTAGATATAGATACTGATATTACGCATATAAAGCCAGAGGGGACACCCTGTTTTTCGATTATTGGGTTGGATGGTGAACCTTCCTATTTTAACATTAGCACCGATGTTGACCTTCGGCCATCGACAGATCCTTTCACCCCAAAGGAACGCGAGGTGCTAAAACTGGTCATATCATGTTTTAACAGTAAGGAAATTGCTGAGGCTTTGTTCATCAGTCCACATACCGTTAATGCACACAGAAAAAATATCCTTCGCAAAGCACAGGTTCGCACTCCACAGGAACTTATCAGGAAAGCCTTCGAGGCGGGTTGGGTATGAGGGGATAAATAGCTAACGCTAGCTATTGGCGCTGTTCTGACAAATTCGGAAATTTATAGTATCAAACAAATAAATTTATTGTCATGAAAAGATTTTGCTTTTTTTTATTGTTGCTTTTAAGTTTTTATAGGGTTTCGGCTCAAAACCGAGGCTATGGCAAGACCGAATGGAGCGTGGCCAAACAAGCGCCTTGCTTTCCCAATCTATATGTATCTTATAAGTCTATTGGTTATGAGCCTTCAGTAACTGCATATACGTACAATTGGCGCATCGAGAATCGCTCAGACAAACGCGTCAGTTTCACTTTTGGCCCATGGATCGTTGCTGCTGATGGCAAGTTGAAGGAAAAGATGAACGGCGGGTTGTTTGTACTCGATCCTGGACAAACGTATACACATTCACCTGGATATAATAAAGTACTGCCACAGGGAAGTTCTATGGAATTCTTTATAACGGCCTATAGTGATGTAAAGGGCGGACCTTCCTATAACTGTGCGAACGGAACAAAATATTGTGTGTCCAACTGCGCCGGAACAGCTACTGCTTCAAGTACTGGTTCGAAATCAACTTCAAGGTTCGAATCCACGACATCCGTTGGGGCGACAAATGGACAGGCTTCAGGATCTGGGTCTACCCAAAGAACTGGGGCAGTTTCGGCCAAGCAGAATGTAGCTGAGGTAACCCTTCAGGCAACCCGTGGTACCTATAGTGTTAGGGCTGTAATAGATAATGTACAGTGTCCAGGCAGCATTCGTCTTGGTTTAGACCCCGATGCTGGCGATGGAAAAAAATTAACGATCTATGTCATGCCGAAAGCTGACAGCGGAACCTTTGCATCTGACAATGCAGGTGGAAATTGTGCTCTCCATGCTATCCTGTACTGGTTCGAGAATGGAAAATACCGTTATACCACGCCCAATCTAACAGTAACTAAAACTGGCCTCAATAGCTTTACCTTTACCGGAACGCTAAATGGCGGAGAAACGATCAGTGGATCTGGAAATTATACGCTGGTACAATGACAATCGGCTAATTCGCCGAAGCATACGGTGATCCACAGTTTTTTAATTTTATAAGGTAAAAAACATTAGTAATTGTTAAAATTTGAGTAATTCTTGAAGAAGGGCGTTTTAAGTTTTGACACAATTTAGCCGTTTTGTAAGCCCGTGTGGATATACCAATCAGATCCTATAAATAACTACCTGGTACGGCGGAACAGTATTGCAGAAAGATAATTATGGTTGAATAAAAATATCTGAAATGATTAATCTCTTTAAACCTCCTAGTTTATGTAAAATTAGGAGGTTTTTTTGATTTTTATTTTGTCAACTTACGCAAGATATCTTCAAAAGACTCAGACAGCAAAAAAACTTAGTCTTTTTATTCATCTCCATGGCATCCAAAAGCCCTAATGCTTCCAAATGGTCCAAGTCAGTCCTGGCAGTTTGATTAGAGATACCCATCCGGGTCTCTATCTCCCTAACAGTAAGCAATAAATCAGGCTCATCATATATCAGTTTAATGATAATGGCCTGTCGCTCGTTTACGCCATTTATCCTTTGGAAGTTTACCAGCTTCCTCTTCTCTGCTATTTTACGCTCGATATACTTGAAAAGGCAAATATTTTTACTCCGGCTGTATGTGACCCTTTTGAAATTACAATTAGTGAAATAAATAGCTTTATTGTTATTAAGAATATACAGATCGGTAAAGTATGTTTTCGTAAATGGACTGTTTTTTTTCGCAATACGACGAGTTTTTCCGTCAAAAGTGAATTAGATTTACTTAACCAAATATAAACGATCCTGTGATAAACTGTTTCTCAGTGGAGGCATCCTGCATTTTGATTAATGATTTTATCAGTTCTGTTTGGGGACTCATAAACACAAATATTGAACGGTGGGATAACACCAGATTGATACTGAGATGAAAATATTAAAATTAATACTTCTGTTTGCTTTATGTAGGGTGGGTGCATATGCCGGGCCAGGGAGTATTGCAAGTAAAGCAAGCGTAAGTGCGTCATCCGAAACTGAGCAGGGAAAAGCAAACTACATCATCGATGGCATTATCAGAACTGATAATAAAGGCGAATGGGTATCGAAAAGTAAGGTTACCTTTTGGGGGCAGATTGATTACCCCTGGGTGCAATTAGACTGGGATAAAGCCCAGGCTATTAATCAGATTATACTCTATGACAGGGCTAGCACAAAATCGCACAATGCAGGGGGGACACTAATCTTTAGTAATGGAACGCGTATTTCGGTATTTGCCATTCCCAATAACGGTGCGCCAAAAGTGATTAGTTTTCCTGAACAAACTGTTAAATGGGTACGCTTCGAGACTACCGATGCTGACGGTGCAGCTATTGGTTTGTCGGAAATTGAGGTTTACCCCGGGCCTTCGCAAATAGTGGAGCCTGTTTCTTGGGTAAATCCATATATCGAATCCAATCGCGGAAGATACTTTTTCTTTGTAACTGGGAGTCAGCCTTTTGGGATGATTAGTGCAGCTCCATTAACGCGCAATAAAAACCAGTATGGTGGTGGTTATAATTACAATTCTACAGAAGTTTTAGGCTTTCCGCAAATACACTGCTGGATGATGTCAGGCATTACCTTAATGCCCACAACTGGCGCTATTGACCCTAACAAGGGAGAACAGGAATGGAAATCAACCTTTTCGCACGATGGCGAAATTGTGCAGCCAGGTTACCATCGCCTTTATCTGGATAATTACCATACCTGGGTAGAGCAAACCGCTGGCGACAGGGTAAGTTTTTATCGTTTTACCTACACTAAAGATGCGCTGGCTAACGTGCTGGTTAACCTAGGGGGCTATGTTGGCGAGGCAACCATGAATGATGCGCGGATTGAAAAGATCAGTAACACCCGCATAGAAGGTTCTGTAAATACAACAGGCAGATTATGGGGAGGACCCGAAAATGTGCGCGTTTATTTTGCCATTGATTTCGAAAGGCCTTTTGAACATTTAAACGGATGGGATGGAAAACAGCAGTTGGCTGATGTAAACGTATTAAACGGAACCGCCGATAAAACGGCCAGAAACGGTGGTGGAATGAGCTATTATGATGCAGCAACTACGGGCGTATCGGCACAATATCAGGTAAAAGCTGGCGAAAGTATACAATTAAAAGTGGCCGTTTCTTACACCAGTGTTGCAAATGCGAGGCAAAATCTGCAATCAGAAAGCCCTCATTGGAATTTTGGTCAGCTTCGCAAAAAGTCCCAGGAGGAGTGGAATGAGATGCTAGGGCGCATTGCCGTAAAGGGCGGAAGCATTGATCAAAAAACAAAGCTGTATACCGATTTATGGCACGTATTGCTTGGTCGCCATAAAATCGATGATGTATCGGGCGATTATCCCGATAATACAGATGGCGAAAAGAAAGGGAGTGCTACGGTAAACCTCAGATTTAAAGTAAGGACCTTGCCCAAAGATGAAAATGGTAAGGCAAAATTTCACATGTACAATTCGGATGCTTTTTGGTTAACCCAGTGGAACCTTAATATTCTTTGGGGCCTGGCCTGGCCCGAGGTACTCGATGATTTTTCAGCCTCATTAATCCAGTATGCCCAAAACGGTAAGCTCTTGCCAAGAGGCCCCAGTGGCGGAGGCTACAGTTATATTATGACCGGATGTCCGGCTACGAATCTGATCACCAGTGCTTATCAGCGCGGAATTTTAACCAAAAAGCCTGCAGCAGTTGCTTATCAGGTAATGAAAGATAACCATGCCCCAGGCGGTATGATGGGCGGTGGTGCAGAGGGTATTAAACCAATGGAATTTTACATCACTAACGGATATTATCCTGGCAATGCCGGTATTACGCTCGAAATTGCCTTTCAGGATTGGGCGCTTGGGCAAATGGCAAAAAAAATGGGGAAAACAGCCGATGCAGCATATTTCACAAAACGATCGCAAGGGTGGACTACACTTTTTAATCCCGAGCAAAAATTAATTTTCCCGAAAAAGACCGATGGCAGCTGGCTAACCAAAGATCCCCTTAGCGGAAGTGGCTGGGTAGAAGCAAACGCCTGGCAGGCCACCTGGTCGGTTTCGCATGGTATAGACCAACTTGCTAAATTAATGGGCGGTGCAGATAGCCTTTGCAACAGGCTTAATTATGCCTTCGAAAAAGCCAAAGACCAGGATTTTGTATTTGGCTATGGAGCAGGATATGTAAGTTATGCCAACCAGCCCGGCTGTTCCAATGCGCATGTATTCAATTATGCAGGTCGCCCTGACTTAACCCAGTATTGGGTACGCAGGGTAGCCGAACAGGCTTATGGTGCTGTTACCCCTGATAAGGGGTATGGTGGACACGATGAAGACCAGGGACAAATGGGCGGTGTGAGTGCTTTAATGGCAATTGGTTTATTTAGTTTAAACGGCAATACGGCTATAAACCCCACTTACGACATTACCAGCCCGGTTTTTGACGAGGTAATCATTAGATTAAACAATAAGTATTATAAAGGGAAGGAATTTGTGATCAAAACCCATCAAAATTCAAAAGAAAATTGCTACATCCAAAAAGCAAGCTTAAATGGGAAAGATCATAACCAAATCTCTTTTTCGCATGCCGATTTTAGTAAAGGTGGCATTTTGGAGTTGTGGCTTGGGCCCAAGGCCAATTTGTTATGGGCTAGGTAAATTTCTTTAAGTACCGGTAAGGTTTTTTCTCAAAAATCAATTTGATGGAGACTGTGACTGGTATAGAAGAAATTGGACTTAATCCTTATATTTAGATTGATCAGTTTAATAACCAAATAATTACCTTATGAGGAGGCTTTTTTTTATCCTGCTTGGAGCGGTGCTGCTTCTGGCAGCAAGTATATATTCTTACTCATCAGCCGTTAAGCTGCCTGCCGGGGTAAAAGAAGCTTATGATGCTTTACCGGAGAAATTGGATTACAATGTTGATGTGAAGCCGATCCTCTCCGACAAATGTTTTGCTTGCCATGGGCCTGATAAGGCCAAACAGCAGGCCGGGCTCAGGCTGGATATAGCTGAATTTGCCTACGCCGAATTGCCTGAAGATAAAACTAAGGTAGCCATAAAA
Organism: Pedobacter sp. KBW01; assembly: GCF_003852395.1. Taxonomy (NCBI): domain Bacteria; kingdom Pseudomonadati; phylum Bacteroidota; class Sphingobacteriia; order Sphingobacteriales; family Sphingobacteriaceae; genus Pedobacter; species Pedobacter sp. KBW01. The sequence continues at coordinate 100,383 of NZ_QAJQ01000023.1, read as the reverse complement.
CCGGGGGACCTGGAGGACAGCGAATTTTTTCACCGCATTCTTTCCGAAGATCCAAAGTATATGATGCCTTCGCCCGAATCGCACCACACGCTTACCACAACCGAAAAAGCAATATTAATTAAATGGATAAAAGATGGGGCAGTTTATAAACCGCACTGGGCATTTGTAAAACCGGTAAAAGTAGCTATACCTGAAGTGGATGAAGGAAATAGGCTTATCTACAATCCAATCGATAATTTTGTGCTGGCAAAACTGGAGCAAAAAAAACTTCAGCCGGCTAAGCAAGCAGGGAAGGAATTGCTATTACGTCGGGTTTCGCTTGATTTAACCGGCTTGCCGCCTACATTGAAAGAGATTGATGATTTTTTAAAAGACAATTCGTCTAATGCTTACGAAAAACAGGTTGATAGATTATTGAAATCTCCGCATTATGGCGAAAAAATGGCTGTTGATTGGTTGGATGTGGCACGTTATGCCGACTCGCATGGTTACACGATTGACCGGCTGCGGGACATGTCGCCCTACCGCGATTGGGTAATCAAGGCTTTCAATGCCAACTTCCCATATAATAAGTTCTTACAATGGCAGCTTGCCGGCGACCTCATGCCGCATCCAACACGCGATATGATTACGGCCACGGCTTTTAACCGCAACCATCAGCAAAATATGGAAGGCGGTATAATTGAAGAAGAGTTTCAAACCGAATATGTGATAGACCGCACCAACACTTTTGGCACCGCTATGCTGGCCATGTCTGTAGGTTGTGCAAAATGCCATGATCATAAGTTTGATCCCATATCCCAAAAGAATTACTATCAGCTTTTCAGCTTTTTTAATAATGTAAAGGAAGCAGGGCAAATTTCATTTGACGATGCATTGCCTACACCCACACAGCTGCTACCCACCCGCGAAAAGGAGAAAATACTGCAGTTTATTAACCATAATATTCAACAGGAACGGGATCAAATCAGGTTAAGTACTAATAAAGCTGCTACGCGTTTTGAGCAATGGTTAAGCACAGGTAATTATAAAAAGCTGGCGCTTAATCAAATTCCTGTTAATGGCCTGCAAGCTTTTTATAGTTTCGATAAAGGGAACTTTACCAGCAGTGTAAACACTAAAGAAACTGGTGTAATGCGGGGAGATAAACCTACATTTGTAACAAGCGATGGGGGGAAGGCACTCTTGTTTAATGGCGATACCTGGCTTGATTTAAATCAGGTTGGTGTTTTCAGTAGGTCCGAGCCTTTTAGTATCGGATTGTGGGTAAACATTCCGAAGCAGCTTACCGAAGGGGTTATTTTTCACAAAGGTAATTCCGAACGTTTATACAATTTCAGGGGCTACCACCTGTATCTTAAAAATAACAGATTGGAACTGAACATGGCGCATACCGCACCATCAAATGCCCTGACCAGGCTCAGTATAGCAGAGGTCCCCCGAAATAAATGGGTTCAGCTTACTGTAACCTACGATGGCTCGTCAAAAGCCGGGGGGTACAGATTATATCTGGATGGTGCCGAAATGGAGATGGAAACCACGATGGATCAACTCACAAAAGATATTTTGTTCACTTCTGGCACGCAGCCCGGATTACAAATTGGTGGATGGTCTCGGGGGCGGGGCTTTACAGGCGGTAAGGCCGATGATATTGCCGTTTATAACCGTGACCTGATTCCTTTTGAAATTAAAACACTTGCCAAAAAGACGAGTTGGGCAAGTATTGCCCTTAAAGATAAACAGGCATTAACTGTTGCAGATAAAGCGATACTCAAAGCTTATTATCTGGCAGCGGTTGATCCGGAATTACTCGCTGAAGAACAAAAGTTGAAAGCCCTGCGCCGCACCCTGGCAGATTCGTCAGAAAATATTGCCGAGCTCATGGTGATGCAGGAAATGCCTAAACCCAAAAAAACTTTTCTGCTAAAAAGAGGTAATTACGATATGCCCGGAGAACAGGTTTATCCCGCTACTCCCGAAGCGATATTGCCTTATGCTAAAAATCTGACTAAAAACCGGCTGGGTTTGGCCAGTTGGGTAACCGATATCAACAACCCGCTGACGGCAAGGGTAGCGGTTAACCGCTTGTGGCAAAACTTTTTTGGTGTAGGATTGGTTAAAACCGCTGAAGATTTTGGTAATCAGGGCGAAATGCCCTCTCACCCCGAATTGTTAGACTGGCTGGCTGTTCAGTTCACGGAATCGGGTTGGGATGTGAAGGCTTTGAACAAATTGATCGTCATGTCAGCAACTTACCGGCAGGATTCCCGTGTAAGTAAAGCGGCTGTTGAAAAAGATACAGAAAATCGTTTCCTCTCTCATGGCCCGGCTTATCGTTTAAGTGCGGAAATGATACGTGATAATGCTTTGAAGGCCAGTGGTTTGCTGAATTCAGCAATAGGTGGCAAAAGTGTAAAGCCATACCAACCCGAAGGTTTATGGGAGATCAACAATACCAGTTATACGCCTGATACTGGAAAGGCGGTTTACCGCCGTAGTTTGTATGTGGTTATTAAAAGATCAGTTCCCAATCCTACACTCTCTACATTCGATGCCCCTACACGCAGTTATTGCATTATGCGACGCCAGCAAACCAATACGCCGTTGCAGGCCCTGGTTACGCTCAACGATCCCACCTTTGTGGAAGCAGCAAGGGTAATTGGAGAGCAGATGAGCCGGGCAAATCAGATCCGTGTGGGGATAAACGATGCCTATCGCAAGCTTACTGGCCGCAGACCCTTGGCGGCAGAAGTTGAAATGCTTTTAAAGGTACAGCAGGCTGAACTTAAAAAATTTAAACAACACCCTGAAAAAAAATACGGCTGGTTAAATACCGGTCAATATAGAGTGGATAAAAAAATAGACGATGCGCTGATTGCCGCCAACACAGTTGTGGCCAGTACCATTTTAAATTCGGACGCATCATTAACCAAAAGATAAACGATATGTCTAATTTTCATCATCACAACGAGGAGTTCAGGTTACACACCCCTGAATTTAACGAACTTAACAAAAAGCTCGACAGGCGGGAGTTTTTAACTAAAACATCGTTGGGCATAGGGGCACTCGCTGTTGGATCGTTATTTGGGAATAGTCTTTTCGGTAATTTGACTAAAACAGTAGCTACACCATCAGGGGGCGATTTGGAGGCAGATATTTTAAGGGCATTGCCGCATTTTGCGCCTAAGGCCAAAAGAGTGGTATATCTGTTTCAAAGTGGCGGACCATCGCAATTTGAGCTTTTTGACTATAAGCCTAAGTTAGTAGATAGGTTTGGTCAAAACCTGCCCGATTCGGTGCGGCAAGGTCAGCGCCTTACCGGGATGAGTGCTAACCAAAGCGCTTTGCCCATGGTGCCGGCCTTTTGTAAATTTAACCAGCACGGCCAAAGCGGAACATGGATAAGTGAGCTGATGCCGCATACTGCTCAAGTGGTCGATGAGCTTTGCATCATCAAGTCTATGCATTCAGAGGCCATTAATCACGATCCTGCCATTACCTTTTTTCAAACCGGCAATCAGTTGCCCGGTAGGCCATCAATAGGTTCGTGGCTCAGCTATGGCTTGGGGTCCGATAATCAGAACCTGCCTACCTTTATCGTACTGGTATCTAAAAACGGACAAAAAGACCAGCCATTATATTCGAGGCTTTGGGGGAATGGTTTTCTGCCTTCGTGCCATCAGGGGGTGCAGTTCAGGGCTGGTAAAGACCCAGTTCTCTATTTAAATAATCCGGAAGGTTATGATGGTAAAGACCGAAAGGAAATGCTGGGGTACCTATCAAAATTAAATCAGTTACAGAATCAGGCCTATGGTGATCCAGAGGTCGAAACACGTATAGCGCAATATGAAATGGCCTACCGGATGCAAACCTCTGTACCTGATGTTATGAGTACTGCTGATGAACCTGATGAGGTTTTTGAAATGTATGGTGCAGATAGCCGTGATTCGGGAACGTATGCTGCCAATTGTCTGCTCGCGCGAAAGCTGTTAGAGAAAGATGTGAAATTTGTACAGTTGTACCATCAGGGCTGGGATCAGCACAGCGGTTTACCAGGTGGTATTACCACACAATGTAAAGCAACCGATCAGGCCACTGCTGCGCTCATTAAAGATTTAAAGCAGCGGGGTTTACTGGAAGATACACTGGTGATATGGGGCGGAGAATTTGGGCGTACCGTGTATTCACAGGGCAAACTCACTGCCAACGATTACGGACGCGACCATCACCCCCGTTGTTTTACTATGTGGATGGCTGGGGCAGGAGTAAAGCCAGGAATAACTTATGGCGAAACAGACGATTTTAGCTATAACATTACCAAAGATCCCGTTCATGTGCACGATTTTCAAGCTACTTTGTTGCACCTAATGGGAATTGACCATGAAAGACTCACCTATAAATTTCAGGGCAGGCGTTTCAGGCTTACTGATGTAGAAGGAACAGTTGTTAAAAATATACTCGCCTAGTTTAGGGGTCGATAATTTAAAAAACAGGATGAACTCAAGAAGAAATTTTATCAAAAATACCGCCGTTGCATCGGCTTTAATTACTGCCTCGCCATCAAAAAGCTTTGCCATCTTACATCCCGATCTGAAACCAGACAACCCAGTCATCGGTCAAGGCGATTTTACCTATAAAGCCGATAAAAACTGGGCGAAAATAAGTGTAAACAGTAATCCGTTGGCCAACTGCCACGAAATGGTACAGGATAGCAAAGGCCGGCTGATTATGCTGGGCGATCATACCCAGAACAATATCCTGGTTTTCGATAAATCGGGCAAACTGCTTGATTATTGGGGTACCGCTTTACCGGGTGGTCATGGTTTAACTATCAGCAAAGAAGGTGGCGAAGATTTTTTATTACTAACCGATTGTGGCTGGGCATTGGATAAAACCGGTAATGGTTATGGCCAATCCGGTCAGGTATTAAAAACCACGGTTGATGGTAAACTGATCTTCGCGATTGGCCACCCCCGAACCATTGGGGTTTATAAAGATAATGAAGACTTTAAACCTACCGAAACGGCTGTTGCCCCTAATGGCGATATTTATGTGGCAGATGGTTATGGCTCTGATTATATTCTTCAGTATAACAGCAAAGGGCAATACATTCGGCATTTTGGTGGACATCACAATACCAATAAAGACCATAATTTAATTAATGCGCACGGGGTAACCGTTGATACCCGCGATCCAAATAATCCAACCTTAATTTGTACCTCGCGGGAGGAGAACTGCTTTAAAGTATTTACACTGGATGGCAAATTTATTAAGCGAATCGATATGCCGGGGATGTACGTATGCAGGGCTGTAATTAATGAACAAAATATTTACGCCGGGGTATGTTGGTCTAAAGATACCGCAGGTAAACGCAATGCCAATACCGGTTTTGTAACGATACTCGATGCCCGGGATAAGGTGATTTCCAATCCCGGAGGGGCGGCGCCAGTTTACAAAAACGGGGTATTGCAGCCAACCTTACAGGCCGTTAACCCTGTTTTTCAGCACGGCCACGATGTCTGTATCGATGAAGATAAAAATGTGTATGTATGCCAGTGGAATGCCTATCATACTGCACCGGTAAAATTAACGCGCGTATGATAGTAGGGGATATAACCACCTTTGCCGGACACCTGCATCCCCTTATTGTGCATCTGCCCATAGGCTTTATTTTATTGGCTGGCATAATCAACACCTTGTCGTATTTTGACCGCTATGCCAATCTGAGACCTGCGCTGCCGGTAATTTTGTTTGTTGGGTTTATTTCGGCGGTATTGGCCTGTATCTTTGGCTACCTGCTTTCCCTGTCAGGTAGTTACAATCAATCTACGCTAAGTCATCACCGGTTTTCCGGAATTATGCTGGCGGCCATTGCTGGTTTGCTTTGTTTTATTTCCCTAGAACGTGTAAAAAGAGAAATACTTATTCCCAAAAAACTATTTTCAGTGTCCTTATTGGCCCTCATTGTTTTGATGAGTTACAGTGGCCATCAGGGAGCCAGTCTTACCCATGGCAGTGATTACCTTACCATGAACATCCTCTTGAAAGAAGTAAGGAAGAAGCCTACAAGCATTCAAAGTGCAATGATTTATGAAGATGTGGTGGCATCAATACTTGCAAATAAATGTGCGCAATGTCATCAGGGCAGTAAACAAAAAGGAGATTTATCAGTAGAAAGTCTGCAAACTTTACATAAAGGAGGTAAAACAGGTGCTGCGGTTGTTGCTGGCCAGCTTCAGAGAAGCGAATTGTACAAGCGCATTACCCTGGATCCTGCGCACCGGGATTTTATGCCTGCTGATGGCAAGCCACCGCTGAGCAGCACTGAGGTTGCAATAATTAAGTGGTGGATTGAGCAAGCCGGCGCTGTGGAAGGTAAAACCATTGCCCAGCTTAAAAATACGACAGTAATACAACCAAAAATCGGGGCCTATTTAGGTTTTAATAAAGATAACGAAAGTAAAGATACTGATACTCACTTTATCCAGGCGGTTAATCCCGATATTCCGCTAACTGTTGATAGTGGGCTGATTGGTAAATTAAGGGCCAGTGGATTAATGGTAAGGATGATGTTGAAGAGACCGGTTATGCTCGATATTACCCTGCCTGCTAGATCAGGATTGAAAATGGCTGATTTTAAGCGAGAGTTGTTGGCTTTGTCCAAAAATATCATCTGGTTAAATTTGTCTGCAAATAATTTTTCAGATGCCGATCTTGCTATATTAAAATCATTCAGCAACCTGGAGAAACTTCGGATTGATAAAAATCCGGTAACGGATCGGATCAGTAATGACTTAATTACTTTAAAACATTTGGAAGCCGTAAATTTAAATCAAACCCAAATTACAGGCGATGCCTTAACCACGCTGAAAAAAAATCCCGCTATCAAACGTGTATATACATGGGGAACTGCCGTGAAGCAGGTTGAATAAATGAGGAACGAAACTTAGAGAATAGTTGAGCGCCAAATCCTGGTAATTTCATAGATGCATAGCTTTTACTTGTACCTGGTTTACCAATAATAAGACGAACAGAGGGCTATGCAAACATATAATGGCGGTAACGATGAAGCTGAATCAATAGTTTACTCATTTTTTGTCGATCCCTTTGCCATCGAAATGGGGAATTTTCAATGCCGCGATGGCTGTTTCAGGTAAGCTTACCTTAAATAATGTAGGAATTCCCAACGACCTCGTTATTAATATCTGGATCTAACTGACCGACATCAATGTCGGTCAGTGCAATACAACATCTTCAGATTGCCTTAATTTAATTTTTATTTCAATCAAATCACAAAATAAATGATTAAGATTCCAATGCGAATTGATGCAACATATCCTGCGACCTTGCTAACAATCTACTTAAACTTTAATTTCATCATACACAGCATATTAGCGATCATCCTTAATGAATAAACATCAGTCATTATCATAGTTCTAATTTTTCATGATGATGAATGTTAAAGTTGCATTTGAACTTTAAACCTCAATGATCAAATCTTTCTCATAGCCATTATACCTCTCATTCAAATAGCCATGTGGATTACAGATAATTTCAGTGTTACCAATAGTATATCTGGTAGGCGTATGGATATGGCCATGAATCCAATACAAAGGCTGATGCTCCAAAATCACATCTTCAAGGTTTGAAGCATAGGCAGCTGACAAGGCATCATCTCTATCAGGCTGGGGTATCGACTTCACACTAGGAGCATGATGAGTAATTACCACATTCTTAAAACCGCTTGATTCTTTGAGACTTTTTTGTAGCCAAGATTTTGATTTTTTGTGAATCTGGTAAGTATCTATTGATCTTAATTTTGAATATGCTGGATCAACACGTATCTGTGCATAATCGTTCATTCTAGCCTGGCAAATAATGCCAGATTCCACAGGATTTCCAAATAAGCTAAAGTCCGTCCACAAAGTTGCACCGTGGAACCTTATGCCCTCAAACTCAACCATATTATTTTCAAGGACATTTACATTTGAGTTTTTGGATGCTTCAAGTATTTTGTTGAGTGTCTTCGGGTATGATCCCTTATAATATTCGTGGTTTCCCAATAAATATATGACTGGTTTAGAGGGAATATTTTTCTTAACCCATTCTATCCCTTTTGTCCCCAAGTTTGTATCACCAGCCAGGATAACGAGATCGGCATTGCTAAAATCCAAATCTGATAACCCAAATTCTTGATGCAAATCACTAATTATCTTTATTCTCATTTCTTTAGTTGATATGTAGCACACTGACAAGGTTTACTATACTATAAATACCCGTGTTTTTTTCTAATTTGGTCAACGTATTTATAATGATTCCTTTCACTATTCAGTAATTATTCTAAATGCGGGAGACATTTCTTCTTGTTCCGCCCGGGATATTCCCAATTTAGTAGCTATCGTTCGCCAATCCTTTACAGCTATTGAAACCTCTTTAATGACTTGGTGCATTTGATTTTCTTTTAGCTGAAACAATTCGCCAACACTTAAAGCCAAATCGAAATCCAACGCATTATTGTCCATATCAATATTAAGAGCCAATCCATTTTTATCTACTGAGGGATTGATATCATATGCAGGCGATAACCTCCATCCATTTTCTGTCAATAAAAAGCCATGATTCCTTAAATGATCATCAGTGTTGGAGATTGCTATGTTAAATACTATCCTTCTCCACAGTTGATGCAGGTCTGCCTCTATGTTCGATCCATAACGCTGTATAAAATCTGCTATCTCAAGATAACTAGGAGTAGCGTCCCTAATGCTATCCTCACTATTTTTTGTCATAGTCATAGCCGAAGCAAAATGAATACGCTCACCCGTATCCCGATCAAACCGCCTGGATAAAAATGTACGATAGGGTCCTCGTACCTTTTCAAGTGTACAAACTGGCATATTGATTCCAGCCTTGGTCGCCAGTTCATAAGCTAAGTATTCCCATGCAGCTTTATCAATTATGTCAGCTTTTGAGGGAAACTTTGCAATACACAACTGACCATCCAAATCAACAACATTTGCTTTTGGTCTTGCTCCACCCAGTGATGATCCTGGCGCAAAAAGCATTGGAATCCAATCACCACCATTTTTCCCTTCCTCATCTTCTTCGTAAGCTTTGACACTTGCCTGTAGCTCCCGAAGATGAGTAATTGGTGGAGTAGGATTATTCTTGTTATCATCAAGAAAAGGTCCGTTGGGATCTAGCTTAAACCTTAATGCTCCCATCCTGGAAGCATCATGAACGCCCAATAAAAAATCAATTTCGTATAGTTTCGGTGTCGCGTCCCCTTTGGCAAAAGCAGTTTGCGCAGCACGACGCAACATAAGCTTTCGTCCCCAGGTATCCGGCATTGAATCCATAAATATACCAAAATTGTCTTTTTTGTCAGGGTATTGGGTTCCTGAATATAAACCGATTTCAGGATCAAGCAAAAACAACTGATCAGACTTTAGCCATCCCCGGTCGTATTCAAATCCAAATATCCTATGTCCTTTACTCTGCTGAGCAGAAATCACACCTATGCACCGTGGAGTATCCATGCCTTTCCAATGGGCGTATACCCATATATCTGTCTTTGTTGCTGCCATTACTTTAACAAATCTAAGTCCTGAAGCTTTCTGCCAAGTTCATCATCTACTGCCAGCTTAAGGAAATCTTCATGCAGATTCAGTGCCTTAAGTACATTGAAATAAGCTCCCATAGACACTCCAGGATCCCCCCGTTCAATTTTACGAAGAGTTGCTCTTTCAATAGCAGCGCGTTCTGCAAGTTGAATTGCAGTTAGTTTCCTACGCTTCCTAGCAAGCTTGATATTTTCACCAAACTGATCCCAAATCATTTTATATTTTGGAAATATAACAACTTTCTTTGATCTCATAATGAGTATAATTATATCCAAATATAGTTAAAATGAATATAATAACATCCGTTTTCGCTACCTATATAGTTATTTTCTCTCGGTAATTCAGATTAATGAAATATAAATGGGTATTATTATGCTCAATATATGTAAAAATGAGTGTAATATTGATCATGTTTTTCTTGTCTCTGATTAGTTATGGATGCAGCGAACCGAATATCTCAAACGCCTTATACCCAAAACCTTTTTATTGCTGGTCTAAAATATCTGCAGATGGAACCTATTTTCTGTCGCATTTATGATTTTGTATCCCAGCTTTTCAAGCTTAAATTCAAATAGGACTGAGATTATCGTTGTAGTTAACTAGAAATAATTTGCCCCAGAATTTCTTTTTTGAAGTCCGTTTCTCTATACCAGACTATCTTCGATTGAAACTTGAAGAAGTAGTAAAATATTTTAGGAGTGGGGGAACATATGAAGAATTCTGCAAACAATATTCATTGAATTTAAAGTCTGAGGCCATTGAAATATATATATGATGAGGCCTTTCAATATTGATAATGATCTAGTCTTTTTTAGAATAGGGGATACAGAAGGCAAAATAGAATATACATTTGAAGGAGAAAGTTATTTTAATCTTTTTGATTTTTATTACTTTCAAGATGCTATTGAGGAGTCTAAAAGTGGAAGCTGTCTTTCGTTAAGCGATACTGAGATAGCTAAAAAACTTTACGATTATGCAATGAATGATGCATGATTTGCACAGCAGGCCGATAGTTAGCTCTGCAATTCTTCTAATGCTCAAAAATCGCCACTTTCAGAATTCTGTAGTTAACGATTCAGTCAGGTTTCGAGATCTTACTTTGTGATGGTTATCATCAAATACCTAAAATTGGGTATTGCAAAACCAGCTGTTTGTTTTTAGCTTACAGTTGAAAATTGATGTATACTCTCAGAAAGGAAAGTTTGTGAAATATGCAAGGGTTTATATTGAATTAGTTTTTTAATTTTTTTGATAAAACCTTTATGAAAAACTTTCCTTTATTTTTTCTTGTCCTTGCCATTGCGCTCTTTTGTTCAAGCTGTTCTAACTCTTACCGGTTGATTGCTACCAAAGAGCATGGTAATTTTATTGTTCCACCTCACACAGATTTTCATCCCATTGCTGAAAATAAACTTGGACATCGTTATTATTATGTCTTATTTCCAGGAATAAACAGCAATTATGAATACGCGGTTTCCAATTTAAGTGCCGCAGAACATTGGTCTGGAAATATCGATTATTTTGATAAAGTTCAAACTCATAAGCTCTTTAAGAAAAAAAATGTTAAAAAATTCTCAGATTCTTTAAACTCGGCAATAAAAAAGGTTTCGAAGGAAAATAATTATTATCAAAGCGGAATATTGGATAAACATAATTCTCTTTATTTTATTCAATTTGACTTTGAAAATATCCTTATTAAAGCTAAGGTAAAATCCAGAAAGGATAGTGCATTGCTTGCTAGAATAACCGCGGTGAAACCCAACATTGGTGATAATTCAGACAACATTAAGCCACTTCCTTTAGCACGTGAAAATCCGTCTTGGGCCAACAAATCAAGTAAGGGGGCGCTTAAAACTACAGATAGGAAGACCAATATATCTAATATAGATCAAACTGTTTCGCTTAATTCGGCATCGATCGAAAGCAATTACGATGGTATAGCAAAGGATTTACTGATAGAAATTGCAAATCAGGAAGGTGAACAAGCGGGTAGATTTCATTGGGCCAATAGCATTTCCCAAAATATCCTTGAAAAAGTTTTTGAAATGATCCCTGTGGAGGAAAACAGCTCCTTAGCTAGATTCGGTTTTGTTAAAGGGCCTACCTATTCGTTGTTGCTACTCAATCCAAAAATCAGTTTAGAAATTGATCTCGATAGTAAAATGGATAATCCTCATGATACTGGAAGTAAATTGATGAATTGGTCTTCATCCATTTCCACTTCTTTTTACAGGGATAGAACAGGAAATATCAAACAACAGCCATCTCTCGGCTTAAGACGTTCTTATAATCCAAATACATTAATTACAAAGCTTCAACATACAACAGATGTAGGTGGAACCATAGATGTAAATTACTATAACGTTGCAAATAATGCAGATCTTGAACTTTCAAAAATTATAAATCGTACTAAATATATAGCATTGTATCAACCGCCACAAAAATCTAATAATTTGGCAAGGGGGGCTGAAGGCGAGCCAAAAAACTGTATGGTTTCCCCAGATTATGATTTGAATTCGCAGCTCATATTTAGTGCTAATACAGAAAGCCTATTGGCTAATCCAAATCAATGTGTAGAAGGCATCCCGATTTTCGAGCATGTTGGCGTATTTGGTCCTAGAAACTTGATTTTGGCTAATATTAATATTACCCTGAATAATAATTCTATGCTAATTCCCTTCGGAAGAACTATTGGTGAGTTAATCCAAACGGGTAAGATTATTGGAAATTTCAAAATTCGTCGCGTTTACAAAGGCAATCTTGTAAAAATGAAGTTTAACAACACATTTTTTGAAAATACATCGCTTTTGCCAATGGATCAATTGACCAATAAATAAAATTATATGCAACTCTCAAGATTTCAAAACACTAAAATTTACACGTCTGGTGTAAACTTTTTTATTTATTGGAAAAATAATTCCAATGCGCCTACACTTCAATTTAATGATAGCTTTATTCAAAATGCCGCTAACAATTGGGTCTTGCTTTTTCATGAAAATCTGATTGACCATAGTAAACTTGATGAAATCATTTTCTTGAATGTGCTTAGTACATTAGATGATCAAAATGCAGTAATCCTCTGGGTAGACGACTTTGCTTACAAAAATGATTTAATAGATAGATGTAGAAAGATTTTTCTAAATAAAAATGTCATATCAGATTCTACTTTAGAATTTGAGCAGAACCAATTATTAAATACGCACAAATTTTCATTTTTTGGTTTTGGTGGAGCTATAATTTCTATTCTCAGCGATAAAAAATTCTTGATTAAAAGAAATGATGCTAAAGTCTTTACTTTTAAAGTCAACAGATCTAATTGTTTTTTAGCAAGTATAACCATAGGTCTCACCGAAAATACCAGTTGTATTAACTTCAGTTCTCATTTTGACCAGATAACTAAGAGCTTATCCATCTCCCTCCCTTATCTGTCTAAAAAATTGCTCGATGATCAAAAAGAACCGGTAGTTACTGCTAATTTTTTTGATGCTGCCAACCTGGTTGGGTGTGTTTTGGAAGCGGATTATTTCCCTTTTCAAAAGACAAATCAATCTACCTTCAAAATTGCAGCACTTAAAAAAAACAAAAGCTTAAAAACGAATTTGATAGACGTAAATGGTCAAAACTTAGAAACAACAGAAATCGAAAACCTTACATTCTCTTTTTCCAAGGTTGTAGTTGATGAGCAGAATCCATTATACAATCGTTATATTCTATCACCAACCGATGGCCAGATAAATACAAACCAAAATAATTCACTTGTAGGTTATTCAGGCACCGAAATGCTTGCTTTAGAGGATAAATCTAATACGTTATCCATTTCATTTGCTAAAACAAAAGACTTTTTTGTAGATGAAAATAAAATTGATATTGGTGTTTATAATCAGAAATCGGAAGTAGGCACTTTCACTTTCGTCAATAACGCAAAATATAATTTAGATACAGAAAGATCACCTTTATTCGATAATGCCAAGAAGGTAACAACGCTAGGTGATACGAGTTTGGAAATCCAATATGCACCTTTGTATGTTTCAGATTTGCCTGCAAATACTAAGATCCCGATTTTACCAACATTAGCATTTGGAGGTAGCGAAGAATTAAAGGAATTAGAAAAAATCTTTACACAGATAAGAATTAATAGGCTACCTAAAACTACCAAATTAAAGCCTAAAATAGGAAATTCAAAATTTGTTACGCCCCAAGGATTTTTAAGGGATGGGAATAAAATTGATTTCATTAAACCCTATCAGAGAACAGCTAAAAGTGGTTTGGTAGACAATTTTCAATTTAGTATAGATGGTGTAGGTGCAAATTCTGATTTTTATCTATCCTTAGGTAAAGCAGAGGTGTTTTTCGTATTAACTCCAGCAATGCTCGAAGCTAGACCCGAAGTACTACAGGCCACTTTTATGCTAGAAAAATTTAAGGTAGAGCTGGCCAGTTTTAATGCCGTAAGCACTGACCCTACTAAGGAAAAAACATATCTCATATTTAAATTTGGTAAAAAAACTTTCAATGAACTACTAGAAGACACGACTAAATGGAGTAATTATGGGCACTTCAAAACTGGCGCAGATCAAAATCTGATCAGTGAAATTTTAAAGGTTTCTACCTTTCCTAATACTAACGATTATGCTTATTTTAACAATACCATTAAGAATGACCCAAATTGGAATGGGCTAATTATACTTAATATTCCTATAAGTGATCCCAACCAACTTCCTGATCTCTTAAATGGACTAACCAGTTCTCAAGAATTAGATTCAAGTGCATCTATAGCAATGACTGGTGAAAAGCGCAAATTTAAAACAGGGTTAAAATTTCAATATGTTGCTTTTCAGACCAACCGTACATTTATTGATGATGGTGAAGTTAACATCAAGTCCACGAGCTTTTTTGGTTTGATTGATTACGACCTTTTGAATGATAAAAGTGGTGCAAAATCGGTAGACTATGATGAAGTATCTAAGCATTTTCCTGATAAGAAAAAGGATATTGTAGACTATAGTTTTTTGTTGACCAAACTATTGGTACGATTTGAAAACTCTGCAATTCATGATTTTAAATCATTTGCTTTTCTTCAAGTACCGAAAACATTTGATGACGATATTACAATAGATCCTTTTAAACTGGTTCATCCTAACATCAGTATACCGGGTGCTGTTGAAAAAGATAATTTTATCAGGCTTGAAGGCTCAATAGAAGCCAACGGAAAAGGTACAGAAGATATCAGGTTTACTGCCCAATCTAATTTAAAAATTACATTTGATGATGGTAGGGATCACAAAAGTATCATAAAAAGTATAACGGTAACGAAAGTTTCTTTTACCAATGAAACAGCAAACCGATTTAGGTTTGATATTAATGCTACTGCTGATACCGATTTTCGTGCACTTAAGGATATCATTTCTATTGATGATCTAAAGTTTGAAAATATTGGATTTGGATTTGAAATGGGAAGCAAGTTGCCAAAATTGGATTTTGATGTTTCTAGACTTTTGGTTTTTCCTAAGATCAATTTTAATGGAAAAGGTTTTTTGAGCAGTTTTCCCATTAAGTTTAGTTATTTTGATACCTTTAAATTCAAAAAAACAGCTGTCAATTCGATTAAAATCGATTACGATTTCTTCACCTTCCCATCCGTTAAAGTCCCAAATATAGGCCTCGGATTAGAGAGTAATCTCTTTTCATTCGTGTTTGATTTTGATTTGGGGACCCTTGGTAACCTGAGTGCATTAAAAGACCTAACCGGACAGCTATTAATGGGCTGGTCTGCTAAGGGAGGGTTTGCCTTAGGCTTTAAATTAAATGGACCTAGTACCGATGGGCTTCATTTAAATTTGTTCGGCGGACTTAAGCTCGATGTGAAGGAATTAGATTATGGAAAATTTAAACCTAAAAATTTTACAGAGTGCAATACTTATTTTTTAAGGCTCAATGATGCCAGAATAACCATTTTTGGGAAGCCATACCCATCAGAAAAAAATGTATTTAGTGGTATTATCATCACCAATTTTTCTACCGCTGATAAAAAGATTGCTTGGTTAATTACCTACGAAAAGAAAGATAGCGATCTGGTGTTAGCCTTAGGCCAGCGAATGGGGCCGCCAATAAATTCCTCCATTACAACAACAGTTGCAGCTATAGATGCAGTAAAAGATACATTTAAAATCAAGCTGAAAGAACTTGATCCTTGTAATGATAGTCTTTTCTATGATAAAATAAACTTTAGGCCAGAAAGAAACTGGATTGTAGCTTCAGAATCAATTGTGCCTAAAGATTGGCCGTTGGATCTTAAGTTTATTTTTAATGATCCATCAATATATGGTCTATATTTGGCACTAAAGGGCGAATTCTTAAAGGGTTTTAGTATAGATATTCTTTACAAGAAATTAGCTGAAAACCTTGGAGTTTATACTGCTGAAATTCAACTACCAGACGAGCTCAGAAACCAAGAACTTGGTGGTGGATCATTAACATTGCCGAACATTGGCATAGAGATTTATACGAATGGTGATTGGAAAGTAGATATCGGTTTTCCAAGAAGTGGGAATGACTGGAGACGTTCTGGTTTCATTCAGTTAAGAACAGCCCCTCCATTTGTAGGGTTCTTCGGATTTTATATGATGATGTCTAAGATAGCATCAGTAACGCTCTTTAAAGGATACGTAGCGGATACATATTCGACAAACAATTTACAAATCATCCAAGCTGGA
This sequence comes from Pedobacter sp. KBW01, assembly GCF_003852395.1. NCBI lineage: Bacteria > Pseudomonadati > Bacteroidota > Sphingobacteriia > Sphingobacteriales > Sphingobacteriaceae > Pedobacter > Pedobacter sp. KBW01. The sequence continues at coordinate 84,050 of NZ_QAJQ01000023.1, read as the reverse complement.
TTTGCGCTTAGGGTTGGATTGGGATATTACCTCAATAAAGGTATCCTATATGCTGGCGCATCAATAACAGTGTATGGCATACTTGAAGGAGCATTTGCTTTTGAAAAGGGAAAAGGTCTTGAACAAGTATTTCCAGACCATTTTGCTGTATTGGGAAGAACAGGCGCAATTGCCGAGCTTATTGGGTATGTTGATTTTAGGATTGTAAAAGCTTCTGTACATATCTCTTTAAGTGCAGAATTTGGTATGTTGATGGTATACATCGGAAATGATCGTGTACAAAATGATCAAGGAAACTTTTTATCAAAAGGAATCCAGCCCGTACTTGTTTACATTGAGGGAAATGTTACTGTGAAGGTTACCATCAAAGTTGGGTGTGTAAAAATCCGTTTGAAGTTCCATAAAACTTTACGCTTTGAATATACCATTGGAGGTGGATCATCTAATAGATCTGCACTTGCACTTCAAGGTCTGAATTTTATGGAGTTAAAGACCCTGGTGGCAAAACCAAAATTAATCATCCATATTAAAGGAATTAAGGCAGTGCCGATGATTTACATTCCGGCTTTTTCAAAAGTAAATGAAGAAGGAGTGGAGGTGCTAAAAATGATTCATTATTTCATGATCCCATTTTTTGGTAAAAACGTAGAAAAAGATGCTGATGGAGAAGTAACTAAAGTAATTCCAAGCAATTTTAATATCCTCAAAGACAAAATCATCTTGCCTTTTTTCAATGAATTAATTGCGCAGTTAACGCTTGCCAAAGTTGATGAACCAGGCCTGTATGATACATTGCGCAGGGTATTGGTTACAGGGGAGGCAATAAGAACAGTTGCAGGTGTTGAAGAGAAAATTGAAATTGATATCAAGCTAGATGCATATATACCAACCTTCATTCAAGGAATAAATTCACAAGATAAAAAAGTTGTCAATGATATTTTAAAAACACATTTTGGCTTTGATGCTGCTGAGCTTAAACCGGATTCTGTAAATGACAATTCAATTACTGTTAAATATGAAGACGAGCACCTCTTGATTCCTGCACCAATTGGTAAAAACATTCAAATTGTGGACGAAAATAATCAGGTTATATTGCCTGCCACCAAGAATGGTTTTGATATTAGCGTAGAAGGTTTAGTGCAAGACGATGCTGGTAACACCAAAATTAGTGCTAAAATTGGTACGGTTAATTATAATGAGGACGTAATTGACTACATGGAGGATTTCTTCGATGATTATAAAACGCAATTTTTAGAAAGAAGAGAAAAATCACTAAAGCTAAAAACAGCTGTTCAAGATATTAGAGAGGAAATTATCATCCCAGAATTTTTCAAACTAGTAGCCTTACTAACCTTAGAAGCATTCCATAATGATACCAATCCAAAGCATGAAAAAGGCACTACAGAATACAATCCTATTGTTAGCTTAGATGCAAATGGTAATTTTTCTTATGATAATGGAAAACTATGGGAAACTAATAATGCACTTACAGAAATTGTTGGACAACTGAATTATTTCTATAACAGTGGATTAAGGTTGCCAACTGTTTTGAATGATCCAACTACAAAATCAATTTATAGTATTTTAAAGCAGGAGGAGATTGTTAAGCCATTAACAACAGTAGATTTAAAAGACATCAAAGTGTCCGTCAACAATGTTGATCTTACAAAAAATGTTTATGCTGACGATAAGGCAAAAACAGCTATGTTGCAACTGATCAAGGGGTTTGGGCCTGGATTTTCATTTGATGAACTTAAAAAAGAATTTAAACCGATCAAATTTACAAGGCCATTTAAATTGATGCCAGTTAGTCTAGCCATTCAAAATGGAAAGCTAGCTGTGAAAGATAGATGTAGATTTTTTGAATTCCCTAAAAAACTTGCCCAACAATCATCAGCAAAAGCGAGGTATGCTTTTGAAATTAACTATGCTAATTATAAAGTTCAGGTTGAAGGAAAAGATGTTGTAGAATATACCACTAAAGACAATTCTTTAAAAGGCTTTTCGAAATGCCTAAATATCTCCATTAAGGTTAAAAAACATAGTAAAAGGATTTTGGAGGTTGTTAATGTATTTGCAGATGACTTGAACCTGATGAATGCATTACATAACGACAATTTTGATATCGATAAAATCGATTTTTACTATCAACATGAACCTGCAGCCAATGGGGCAGAAGAAATGATCTCCCTTGATGAATTAACTACTGATTATGCTACCATCCTAAAAACAAATCTTTCTCCTCGCACTGCACCGCCATTGTTTAATGAATTGAGTGCTGCTTTTTTGAAAAAGGGAGATGATGACCGTAAATATTGGGATGATTCGAACCAAGCAGATAAGTCTAATTTCATTCGTTTGGTTTGGGAATCTCTTACCACAAATAATGGAGGATATTTTCTAATTCTAGACAAGGATGCACCAAAATTTGATGATGATTCTAGCGGAAAAGAATTAGAAACTGGAACTGTTATCTTATCGCTGGCTGGCAAAAAAGCACCAAACACCGCTATACCTGCGTATTTTAATGCATTTAAATTAGATCTTTTGGCGGATCCAATTAATGCCACAATTATGGCTGGATTAACAGCAAATACCCATTATTTTTATCTTGATGAAGTGATCATGAGTAATGAGGTATTTACAAACAAAAAGGTTTTAGAATACTATCCAACTATTCCAGCACATAACCTCGGCTTAGAAGTAATTCGAGATGTTGATCCTAAGAAAAAGTTAAACTATCATAATTATCTGCCGCTAGAATTTAACCTAAGTAAAAAAGGAGGAGCTGAAATTTTATCGGCTGATAAGATTTTACCGATAATGCCAACCAATAAAAATGATCAGGATGATAATCAGTTAACCTATAACCACATTTCCCCTCTGGTTATTCAAGATAAAATTGATGTAGAAGGAAAGAATTTAAAGCGATATGATGAAATTGGCAATACCTTCAGTATTAATATCAACTTAAGGGATGTATTCGGTTATCGTACCAATTCTAAAGGAAATTATATCGCTAGTGCAGATTATACGCATTATTACTTCGATAAATTGGTGCAAATTGAAGCTTGGCCACTCATTAGGTTTAGTTATTGGTTTAAAGGTTATGTTACTGGTAAACTGCAATTTGAACTTTCATGTAACTGCGACATCAGAGAAATTTTAGATATGGCGGGTATTGATAAAATCAAGGACGTATCCAACCCGGCGGATGTAAAACTAGTTTATAAGTATAAAAAGAACGATATAATAGCAAAAGATGATGTAAAAAAATTAGGATTGGTAATTCCAGGTGTACTGAATAATCTTTATACTATTTATGCGCAGCTAACAGATAAAAAAGTTATCGCCGAAATTAACGGGTTAAATGCAGCTGCTGAAAAAATAAAATGGATAAGTAAAATTCAACAACTCATTGAAGAACTTACTTTCATCCTAATTGAGCAAAAATTCCCAGACACAAAAATTACAAGTAATGTATTTACAGTAGAACACGCTACTTCATTTAAACTTAAAAAAGAATTAGGTGTTCAGATTATTCTGAAACGTACAAATTTTGCACTGCACACTGGGTCAAATGATATGTTTAAGCCAGTAGTTACCGATTCGGTCGCTTTAGCAGATTTAACTGAACCCTATATTTGGGATTATGATGCGACTCATCAAATTGCTAGTTATGTTAAACTTTTAAATCCTAAAGCAAAAAACAACTCAAAAATAAAAGATTTAAATGATGCCATCAAATCCACTACGGCAAGTGCTTTCTGTTTAGGTATTTCTACGGAAATAAAAGAAGATACACTTACCAAACAAAAACTGAGTGAAAAAATACTTTATCTGATAAATGGAACAAATTTAGCCGCCATTAGGGCAAGGGTTAATAACAAAACTTTCGATGAAGCAAGTTATTTTGGTATCAAACCGTTTTCTAACAAACTTTGGTCTGGAGACTATACCCCATCATTTGACTCAAATTATACCACATTCGCGAATGTTGATTTAGATAAATCACTCAAGGCGGTGCTAGACAAAATAGATCAACTTCTAAAAGCAGATTACCTGCCTGATTCGATTTTGCCTAATGGCACAATCAATCCTGTGGATAATAAAATCATTTATAATAATTTACTTATAGGGAAAAAAACAATCGTTGAAGAAAAACTTAAAACACACATCGATTGGGTAATGAAAGATGAGCCAATAACTGCCGGAATGACCAAAGAGTTTAGAGATTTGTTGTTAAGTAACCTTTCAAGCTTTTATGCCTATGATGGTATGATTAAAACATCATGTTCGGGCTTAGATGTATTAAAAGAGATTGATTCGAGTGGAAATGTTAAAGAACATCGATTAACTATCAATTTTAAACAGGCTAAGGATAGTAATTATAATCTAGTGTCTTCAAAACTCGGTAATCATGGTGAAGAATGGTATATCATGTTCGATCAGCATGAAAATCTTATTGATAACATTAACTTTTCGGTTAAACCAGAAATTACACATATTGAATGTGATTATGAAAGTCTGGATCCTGATGACATCATTCAACAATCAACATGGATTCAGCTTATTTCTCCAGTGGCTTTAGGTGATAGCGAATATCTTGTTAAAGATTGGAAGAAAATTACAAGAGAGTTTCCAGATAAACCTCAAATCATTAAACACCAAGCCGTTCAAATGTATAAAGACGGAGACCCAGATATTAAATATTGGAACCCTGCAAAAATTGGCCTATGGAATTATGAATTTGGTGTGAATGATGTTTATACTAAAGATGACATTGTGAATGTTGAATTACACATCCAAAGTACCGATAAATCTAAATCAATTGACCCAGAGCCTAATATAGAAGGATTTATCGCCTATTGGTCGTCGAATATTTTAAAATTAGATATCAAATCTCCAAGCTTTATTAAAGATCTTAATCAGTTTGTAGATGATCTGAACGATCAATTAAATATACTAAGTTTAGTCAAAACAGGAGCTTTAAAGGATGTGGAAACGGTTTATACTTTTGAGTTACAGAAATTAGGTGCATCAAAATGGAAAATTAAGAAGATTATTGATCCAATTAATGTCGTGTTTAAAGATAATGTAGACACTGCACCTAATGTTTTGATTGGGCCTTTTGATATTCTAAAATCCAAAGATAGGGTTGTTTCGGTAACCCCGTTTGTTAAAATTCGTAGAAATTTTGACGTAGGAAACCCTGAGTTTCACTATGTAACAGAAACTGTAACACCAAGTAATGCGGCCACACCACAACTCAAATATTTTGCTCCGATACGAATCGAATCCGAAAGTCCGAAGAAAGTAACCCTTGATAGTGTTTATACCTTAATGGCACAAATGGAATTACCATATAAGTCTACAGCCAAATTATTAATCAATACAGCAGACCTAGATCAGAAACCAACTACTGTATTGCCTGTAATTCCGATCAGACAAATGGAATTTCTGCCTACAGGAAAGCCAAATTTATCGGGTGTCATTCCTATCGATAAAATGTTTGAAACCTATGCCAATGGTTATCCATCTATTTCTCTAACGATTTATAATGATGGGGGTGAGGATGATCTCCCGATTTTCTTTGCCGACAATATCTATAAACAAAAGCAATAACTAAAATTATGAGTTTAAAAATCAGCCTTTACAGCCCCGAACTTTTTGAAACAAATGATGATGTAGACATCATATTTGAAGTTACAAATACTGCTAATCATGCAGTAAGTATATTAAAGTGGTTTACTCCTCTTGAGGGACTTCGTTCATCATGTTTGTTGATTAAATCTGGAAATAAAATCATTAGGTATGAAGGTATCAAAGTAAAGCGGGGGGAGCCAGATCAAGAGAGTTTTCTGGAGATTGAGCCAGGAGAAAGTGTGTCGCAAAAAATAAGCCTTGAAGAAGCGTATAACCTACCCTTAAGCGGAAATATAAAGGTAAAATTCGATTTAAGTAAGTTGTTCGCAATTGATGATTTGAAGAAAAACATAAAAATTGTCTCTCAATATAATAAGCTAAAAATAAATCAATTAGCTGCTGTGGGTTGCGTGTTTAAACTCAATCGGAAGAATAAAAAGGTCATGACTTTTGGAGCTAAGATGCAAGGTGCCAAGGTTAGTAAGCTTAAAACTAATGCGCTCAAAGACCCGAAAGTGAAAGATATGAGCACAGATGAGGCCAAAAAAATTAAAACAGCTCACAGCAATGGCTATGCTCTGGCTAAAGCAGCGTTAACATCACTTGCAAACGATCCAAAATATGTAAAATGGTTTGGAGCGCATAATGCAGCTAGGTTTGCTGAGGTTAAAAGAGTTTTTGGTAAAGTTAAATCTGGTCTTGAAGCCGTTGAATTTACTTATATCAATAATGGACCAAGTTGTGGACCTAAGGATATAGCCTATACAGCGGATGGAAGTGATAAAATATGGTTGTGTAAAGGTTTTTGGGGCCTTGGTGCCACGGGAGTAGATTCGCAAGCCGGAACAATCGTACATGAACATAGTCATACTTCCGGGTTTACAGATGATCATGAGTATGGAATTGCAAAATGTGTGCAATTGGCAAAAGATGATCCTGAAAAGGCAATAGATAATGGCGATAGCTATCAATTTTACTCAGAAACTTAACACAAACTCATATGCACTATCACATCATTTCAATCATTCTGTCCATTACTTGCTTTATCATTATATTGCTAGTAGGGACCTTAACTCAAATTTTAAGGGAGGGATATAGGCCGGATGCAGCATTAGCACCATTTAGTTTTTCGAGAGTACAACTCTGGCTATGGACGTTAATTATCATTCCAATATTTGCTCTGAATTGGGGATTTGTAAACCCCACAAAACCAGAAATTAATCCAACTTCACTCATTTTACTTTCCATATCAGGTGCGCTAACCTTAACATCTGCAGTAATTTCCCAAATTCATCTGAATGCCAATCAGCTCACAAAAATTAAAAATGATACTAAAGGCTTTTTTTATGATATTTTAGTAGATGATCAAGGACAACTTTCAATTGCTAGACTGCAAAATTTTGTTTTTACAATTGTTTTTGCAACCATCTATGTAACCATATTCTTCTCAAACGGGCATAAATATGCAGATTTTGATGATTATGTTTATGCTTTAATGGGAATATCTTCTGGAACTTATCTTTTTGGTAAGGCCCTTCGGAAATAGATGGATTAGCTTGCGTTCGAGGTGTAAGAAGGTCGGATTAACAGCTGGTAAAAGACGTACTTTCGGGATCGAAACAATTGAGCGTATTATCTGCCAAATACACAGATTAATGGGCATAAATGAGGGCATTAAATATTATATAGATTATTGCGGCGTCAGTCTATGAGATTGAATTGCTGGTATTTTCATTCAGTCCTTTTGGTGGGCCATTAGGAATACTTGGTTTAATGAAACACGGCATGTCACAGCACTGCCAGGTAATATTGGTTAATTCTATTTATGACCCTGAAAATAAAAGGGACAGACATTTTGAAATTCTTAATCAAATCTGCATAGCTGTATACTTTTTATCACTGCTTGGAGCTTGCCTTTCATTCTTCTTCTACAAAGGAAACAAAATAAAAAAATACAAAATTGGAATAGTCCTCTTTGCTGACCCAATAAGAACAGAGATAGGTCATTGACCAATCAAGTATTTGGTTACCTAAACGTCTCTTGGTATAGCAGGCAGCTTAACTGAAAGTAGCTGGGTTTTATTGCCTGGCTATTTTTTCTGAAATACAAAACTCCGTCAACGTTTAAGATTCCACAGCTGTCTTGACTATCGGGGCAAGAGATTTTAAGAGTCTTTTTCCTCTTGTTACATTCTGATTTATGCCAATTCCCTGATAGTGAATTTACTTCATGAGCTATTTAACTTCGTTCTTATCGTCAATCTGTGTGTAAGTGCTTGCAGTTTGGGTTTATCTAATCAGTCTTTTCAACAGCAGGATACATATCGCGCTTATAGATGATAGAGGTTGGAAGTTCAAGTATTCCCTTAGAAATTTGTATATTTGTATAATTAATTTTTAATGAAACAAATTAAGGATGAACTACAAAGTATCATTATTGGAAATGGACAGGATGGCTCAAACAGCAAACTCCAAAAAGTCCAAAATTTCCTTAGAAGAAATGCGCAACCAGGCCCAGAATCTAAAGAACAAAAGTATCTCAAAAGTGAAGAAGAGTCACTCCTAATTGATTTTGCGAAGAATGAAAATCTATTCTACCCTGGGGAAATCTCGGAAGAACTGTTCATCAGCGAAGGCGCTGAACAGAGAGTTTATCGTTTCGATGATCACGGCGTAATCAAGCTTAATAGCGGCCTGTTTTACGAATATTGGCTAGACTATTTCAATAGCCTGCTGGTCCATAATTATTTTTTCAAGTCTACCGCTTACGATTTTTTGGGATTTAAGATCATCGGAAATGAGTTTTTTGTAGTCGTGAAGCAGGATTTTATTCTTGCTACTGAAACGACAGACTTATCATTAGTCCGTGATTTTTTAGTGTTTAATAACTTTAGCCATATTCGCAACAATGACTATAAAAGCCTACAACTTGGGCTGATCTTTGAAGACCTCCACGATGAGAATGTGCTTAGTCGAGAAGGCCTGCTATATTTTATTGATACCGTATTTTATCTAACTCCGGACTTTTATAACGTCTCTTAGGACAGTAGTTACTGGTTCACCCTTAAGGTTAACTATGGCTGCGGGTTTAATAACCTTGTGTCGAGTAGGTATAGTTAGCCCAGTGCTGAGTTTTCCTGATGGATGGTGTAATTTGAGGGGATACATAAAGTTCCCATTTTGAATCCTGGGATAATCGACCCTTTCGGAAGGCAAGGATAATAGCCAAAACTACTGTTTCTAAAATGGATATTTTCGGCGGGGGAAGGCTTGATCTTTACCGTCTGCCTCGCTGAAAACCTAATCTTATCAAAATGCTTTTAAAAAGCAATAGGCAATATTAAATCCAGAGCCGCCTGAACTGGCTCTAACATAGTATAGCTTACAATGGGATCAACATTTGGTCCACCCCGGTTCCCACCAAAACGACGGCTAAAAAATGATTTCATTATGAACTAATGTAATTGTTAAATTTCGCTGAGCTTCACGTCATAAAAGTGCTCGTTCATTTTCAGGCACTCCTTCCAGGTAGAAACAATAACCCTTTTATAAACGATAAAATAATATGTGCAACCTAAGCTTGCAATAAAATTGAGAAAGCTGCATATTATAACTTTGAACCGTGTTTTTTGCTTAAACTATAATCAATCAGAAAATAACCAATTGTGCAATTTTAGTCGAACGGGCCTTAGTACCAAGGTTTGACTTTGATGACAGGGTTAGATTGTAAATACCTTTATTGCTGCTTAACTCGATTTTAAACTTTGTTTTTCGCCTATAGAGCCCCTTATGAGTGTTTTTTTAAAACTTAACTTTTAGCTAAATATTTAGATAGGGTTACCTTTAGGGTTACATATAGGGCTACAATTTAACAGATTTATGGCCGTTTCCCAGGTGCTATATAGCCTTTAAGTAGTTAAAATATCCACATTTTAAGGCGATTGTATACCCCAAATTACCTCATTTTTACGGGGTAATTTATTGTTTAATATCTTGTTTATTAGTGTTTTATTTGTTTTGGTGTTTGTTGGTGGTGTGTGGGGGAATAATCTAAGACATATTGTTTATTCTGATGCTTGCCTTTACTAAAGCGATACTTGAAACCCCTGCAATTCTGATATCCTTGGCTTGGTGATTAGAGTTTTGGCTAACTAGTTTGATGTAGTCATCACCCTTATCTGATTTTTGGATGTACTTTACTGTTACCATCTCATCGCCATCAAAGGAATAAGACAAGAGATACATCTCGCCCCAAAAAATATTTTCAACAAAGTTTTGGATCACCTTGTAAATTACAATATCGCCTGATTTTAACAGCGGGTACATGCTGTCCCCAACTATACTGATAGCGCCGTCACATTTAGGTAGGTTGGGTATTTTGATTCGATCTAAGACGTTAGCTTTTTCATTAAAGACCGAAGTTAAGCCTGCTGCTGCCTGGAAGTCATACAGCGGAATTTCCTGTAATTCTTGTTTAATGTCTGTTCGCATCAAATATTTCTTATTAAGTATAGCAACTTGTTCGTTTGCGGGAGCGTGTGTGTCTTTCATCATTAAGCCAGTTCCGGTAATTAACCATTCTAGATTTATATCCTTATATTTTGAGTAAAATTTCTCAACAGTATCCATCGTTAGCCCACTGCTTTTATCTAAAACCCCATTGGAAATGCCTGTTTCAGTATAAAATTTGTTTTTGCTAACTCCTTTTATTTCAAGGTACTGCATGATGCGCTCCTTCTGAATTGAGATATTTTTCATTATTTATTTTTTAAACTGAGATATTTATCTATACATTTGCTTTCGTATTAAAAGCAATAAGAGCAATGAACAAAAATAGTCAAAATCGTAATACATACAATACCGTAGTGATCTCCGAATTATCGTCCAGACATGGATTTACTAAGATTTTTATCAGACAATGCCTTAAGGGCGATAGGAATAGCCTTTCCGCCGATACAATCAGGAGAGAGTATAAACAACTTGTAAAAAAAGTAGAAAGTGCATTAAACCACTAATATTTATGTATAAGGCTCCATACGAATTATTTAACAATCAATACGGGGTGCGCTTGAGCTACATTGTAAGTGATGTAGATAAGCGTAATGCCGAGAGTGTCGCTTTATTTAGTTACAGTGCTTACAAACTACGGTCTCATCGAAATCAGGGGTTCAGAATTAAAGAGGGAAGGGGTTTAGGGAACGAGGCTCTGATAAATTTCTCCAAGCTACCGGTTCAGGAACAAAATGTTTTGATCGAAAAATGGGGTGATCCGGCTAAAACGACAAAGCATCATCAGTTTAAGGATTTTATTACACCGGATGCTGCAGCACTTAGTTTTTTTAGTGCCTATCGCCTTGCGGATGGCCGGTCATTGCCTAAAGAGGTTATTTTGAATTACACTACTCATGCTTCCATTTTAAATGCCTGCCACATCATTATCAGCAATAACAGTGCAAGACGTAAAGCAATGGGTGGCGTAAAGGCCAATATCTGGGGGAAACTGGCAGAGTGCGTATTTAATTTGGATAAAAAAGAATTTGGCCATTCACTGCCACCTAACTATCGCCGTTTACAGGAAAAATTTAGAAAGTATAAAAAAGAGGGGTATACAGCTTTAATACATCGAGGTTTTTGCAATGATAATAGTAGAAAAGTAACTGTAGATGTAGAACGCTTGATCCTAAGTTTATATATCGCACAAAATAAGCCTTATGTTGGCGATGTAAGTAATGATTACCTGCGTTTTTTGGCAGGGGATATCGATATTTTTGATTTTCAGACAGGGGAGGTTTTTGATCGCAACCAGTTCTGTGAAAACGGGCAGCCAATAACCTTGAGTGAAGCCACTGTCTGGAATTATATCAATGAACCTGGCAACAGGATTATTGTAGATAAGTTTAGAAGCGATAGTCTCACATTCAATAGTACGCATCGCCCACATCACCACCGGCACGCACCAAACTATTCTTTCAGTAAAATATCAATGGATGACCGTGATTTGCCACGGAAAATGCCGAATGGCAATCGGGTTAAAGCATATTATGCTTATGATATTACCAGTGGGTGTGTAATTGGCGTGGCTTACAGCCAAACTAAGGATAAAGCATTGTTTATCGATTGCATGCGCAATATGTTTCATTTTCTTGACCGAAACGGCTATGGGATGCCAATGCAGGTTGAGGTTGAGCATCACCTGGTTAATACTTTCAAAGAGGATTTAATGCAGGCAGGGGTAATTTTTCCATTTGTGCGCTGGTGCAATCCAGGCAATTCGCAGGAAAAATGGGCTGAAACAGGCAACCGAATTAAGAAGTATGGCTATGAAAAGCGCTACCAGGATGGTATCGGGCGTTTTTATTCGCGCCTGGAAGCAAATAAAACCAAAAGTGAGAAAATATTCGATGCTCAGAACAATAACTATAAGGAGAAAACATATTCCTATCAGGTCCTTACTGCCGATGACAAGGAAATTATTGAAAAATACAATAATGCCCTGCATCCAAATCAAAAGAAGTACAAAGGTTTAACACGCGCCGAAGTATTGGCTATGTACGTAAACCCGGAACTGGCTCAAGTAGACCGTGCACTCCTGCTACGTTACATCGGTAATGTTGCAACCACAAGTATTCGCAGAAGCCAGTATGTACAGGTGCAATACGCTAAATACAGTTTGCCTGATCCTAAAGTTATGCTACGTCTGCTACCTAACAATTATGAAGTTAAGGCATATTATCTCCCAAACGAGTTTGGCGAAACTGACAGTGTTTACCTCTATCAAAATGAGGTATTTATCTGCAGATGTGAGAAAATAAGCGCTTACAATACTGCAAATGCAGAGTGGTCAGAAGAAGACCCCTTAAGTTATTCAAAGCAGGCACACTATGTAACCAAATTCGACAGCATGGTTAAACAAAAAAAAGCCGGTTTGTCAAGGCTTAAGGTTGTCGAAAACACCAATTACTATGCCCAGGGCGAAGTAGAGGTTTCTCTTGAAAGTGCCTTGCAACCCAATGAGCGGTTTGATTTACCAGAAGATTACCATTACGAAGATTACAACAGAATGAATGCCATTAACGCACTATAAATATGACACCTGAAAACATTAAAACCAAAATTGTTGCAGCCATAGGGCTGCAGCGAACGAAATTTGTGAGCGATGCCTCACAAGCGGTGGCCTTAGGCATAAATGCTGCACAGCTTAACCGCTTAAAAAAAGGCGATACACAAAATGTACTAAGTCATGGGAAATGGATTAGTATAGCCCGAAAACTTGATGTGCAATTAACTGATGCTCCGGCATGGGTGACTGCAAAAACCAATGTTTACCACTTTGTATATACCCAGTTAGAAACTTGCCAGAATAATTCACTCTCAGGAATATTATGTGACATGGCGGATATAGGAAAAACCTATGCCGCCCGTCAATATGTTAAAGAACACCAGAACGCGATATATGTGGACTGTGCCCAGGTAAAAAGCAGGCAGAAATTAATTCGTCATGTGGCCAGGGAGTTTGGGGTAAACCATACCTGCAGATATACAGATGTATACGACGATTTAGTCTATTACCTGCGTAGTGTTGAAAAACCAATCATTGTACTCGATGAGGCCGGTGACCTGGATTACTCTGCTTTTTTGGAGCTGAAAGCGCTCTGGAATGCAACTGAGCGATTCTGCGCCTGGTATATGATGGGAGCTGAGGGGCTGGAAGCCAAAATAACCAGGAATAAAGACCTGAAAAAGGTTGGCTATACCGAAATATTTAGCCGCTTCGGCAATAAGTACCAACAGGTAGTGCCCCACGGAAAAGAAGCCCGAGAAGATTTTATTAAACACCAGGCGGCTTTGGTGGCTAAAGCAAACGGAGCAACCGACATGCAGAAAATTTATGCCCGGACAGAAGGGAGTCTGCGTCGGGTATTTACTGAGGTTCAAAAATTAAAATTGGTATAAATGAATTTGAAAAGAGCTTTAAGTGGTGCTGAAGTTAAGACCATGAAATTTAAAACAATGGATTTTACCGGTGGGTGGTTAGATCTATTAGGTAAGCCTGAACCTGCGGGGTGCTGGCTGGTTTGGGGTAACTCGTTTAATGGTAAAACACGCTTTGTACTTACCCTTTGTAAATACCTTACTGCTTTCGGAAAAGTGGCTTACGATAGTTTGGAAGAAGGTTTTTGTAAAGATATGCAGGATGCATTAAGCGATGTAGGCATGGAGGATGTTAAAAACCGGTTTCAGTTTTTAGGAAAAGAAAGCATTCCAGATTTGACTACAAGACTTGAAAAGCCCAAAAGCGCAGCCATTGTGGTTATAGATAGTTTGCAGTATTCAGACCTTAACCTAAGGTCGTATAAAGAATTACGCTCCAAATTTCCCAAAAAACTATTCATTATCATCAGTCATGCCGATGGTAAAGAACCTGAAGGGAGAGTGGCCAAGAAAATTAAATATGATGCCGCTAAAAAAATCAGAATAGAAGGTTACCGTGCTTTTTCTCAGGTACGGGGAAAAGGATCGGCGCATTATGATATATGGCCGGCGGAGGCTGCAAGGTATTGGAACGAACTAACTTAAAAAAATGAAGGATTTTAACCAGCATATCAAAGAAATGTCGCAGCACTTTAATTTAAATAAAGAGGAAGTTACCAATCTGTTTCTGGATTTAGCAGATGAATTTTTGATGGACTATTCTGGTAATGCAAATGCTGCGAAAGTTTGGAAGGCAACACCAGAGTTTTGGCAGTGGTGGCAGCAGATCTGGCTAAATAGAGACAGCATGATCTTGAAGCGATATCCCCAAAGATTAACCGGTAGGAAGACCCTAAATCTTTATCTGATATGGCATAGCTCCAAATACACTGCAATGAAACCAAGCAAGGCGGTTTATGACGCCTTTATACAGATCATAAAACAAAATGAAATTTTACTTAACGAACTAATATAGCTATGGAACTAGGACAAATTGAAAAACTATTAAAATATTACAATAACAGCGAAATAAGGGTTGTTAACGATATGCATCCACATTTTAATGCGGTTGGGGACGTGATTGGTGGTGAAGAAACCGGACTTAAAGTCAAACGTTTCGATACCCAGCAAACCTTCTTCGTTCAGGCAGCTGATATTAAAATAACCAAAAGAAAGTAGACCCTAATCATAAAGAATAATTGCGCCATAAAATAGAGAATATGCAAAACAGATCAATCAACATTAACGAATTAAGTACCCTTGAACTGGAAAAATTACTTGCCGAGAAGAAGAAAGCTGAAAAACAACAACGCATGGCTGAAAAAGCCATTTATGAGAAGCATAAGGACGGCACAATCGAATTGCTTTGGGAGGAGGCGAATGAGCTGGCGCTGGCAACAGCCAGATTTAAAAATAAACTGCATACCGTTATGGATTTGCAGGCCGAGAAGCTGAATCAATATGGCGGTATAAGAGGCAATAGCAAGGGTGGGTTTGCAATTGTACACAGCAATGGCTCTAAAAATATTACCAGGCGCAGGGATACTGATCGTTTTTGGGATGAACGCGCAACAAAAGCTGTTGGATTAATTAAAGATTTTTTAAGCGATACCGTTAAGAAAAGAGATGCCCAGCTCCATGATATTTTAATGAGCTTTTTGGAAAGAAATGTAAAAGGTGATTTAGAATATGCCAAAGTCATGGACTTACTCAAGCATGAGGATAAATTTAATGACGTGCGCTGGGTCAGCGGCTTACAGCTGATTAAAGAAAGTTACAGCCAATCCTTTAAAGCCTTCGGTTACGAATTCAAGAAACGAAACCAAAGTGGCAAATGGGAGAGTTTGAGCCTTAACTTTTCTAGTCTCTAATTTCTTGCATATGCTACAAAGCACTGCCGAGGGATTAGTTGACACCGGCGTTGCATACTAAGTTTTAGAAAGCAAGTATTTTAGTGTTAATAGTTATAAATTCTGCTGATAAACAATGTTTTAAAGTAGATGTGAGTTTGAATATCGGGTAATTAGCCGATA
>NZ_QAJQ01000023.1:0-68379 GCF_003852395.1 Pedobacter sp. KBW01 | reverse complement strand
TATCGGCTAATTACCCGATAAAAAAGTAAAAAATCAATCTTAATAAAATCAGGCTATGCCTCAAAAAAAAAGCTTACACCTGGTAAGCATCCTATAGAACGACTAAAATAAATTACATTTAATTAAATACACCATGGCAAAACAGCAATTTAAACTACGTAACCAGGACGTCAAAACTTATTTTGACGATTTGTGCAGAAAGTATCCCGAGTGGCGATTAGACGCTCTGGAAGAGAAAACTGCACAACGGTTTTACATCAGTCCGCGTACAGTTAGGGCAATCTTAAAGGGCGAAGGTAATTACGCCCTTTAAGCCTTGCTTAAATAAGTTTTAAACGATGTTAAGGGATGTGTCATCAGTACTACTAACGCCTCTAAGCTTGCTTAAAACTTATTTTTAATGCTGCAAATTTATTCTATTGTGATTTTTTGCGGTGTGTATTTCGAGGCTGTTACCTGATAAAATACGGTCGAAAAAGTAAGCTTATCAATCGAAATACCCATAACGCCAGCTTCCTCATCCTCAACAACATTTTCTTCTGCCAGTTGTTGCAGCGCTTTAAAAGTATCGCCCTTTAAAAATTGTAGTTGTGCTGCAATGCGATCAATCAAATCTATTTCTGCCAACCCATCACTATTTCCCGTCGTACCGGAAATATGGTCCGCAAACCCATCCCTGGTGTATAGCTTTATTTCTATTGTAGCTGCGGCTTCCTGCCGCTGTTCAACCATGGTAGACCATTGTATGGGTAAAATTTTAATCAGGCAACCTGTATAGTATTGCGTGTAATTTTCGTTGCCCGGGCCAAACTGTTTGCGATGCAAATCAACATATTCAATACCCGTTATGGCTGTAAGTTTATCTTTTACAGCCAAAAATAATTCTTTGCGTGGTGTCATTGTCTTAATCTTTTTTTAATTGTTAAACGCAAAGCCATGTAGGGGCTCCTTTTTCCCCTAGCGATGGCATCCTCTTGCATGTTTGTTTTTATGACCGGCATGCCTAGTAACTGGCTTCTATATGTAAACTGTTCTGGTCAGTAAACTTAAGCTCTTTTACCTTCATCCTGTCGTATTCAAAATTCTGTTTAGCCTCTATCAGCAGGGCTGTTGCATTCTCTCCGTTTAAGAGGTTTAAAATGCCTACCCCAAGTTCAGGGTATTGCTTGTACTCACCTTTTTCGGCAAGTAAAATGTGTTTTTGGTGCAACTCATCTGAGAAGCCAACAAGGAAATCCCCCTGTTCCAATTCTAGGTCTGTGTTAAATATTAAGTCTTGCATAATTTATTTATATCAACAAATCTCCAAGAAATTTAATTCAGGAAAAAAACCGTGTTCAGGCATTGTAGAGGTACTTTACAGCGCTTGTTAAATCGTTTACAATGCCTGATACCCAATTTTTTTTGCGCCCAAAATCGTAGCAATTTTGTCTTAACAACGGGGAAATAAACACATAAACTCCGGGTATAATCAAAGAGAAAAAATGACGAATTGGATTAATGTTGCTCAAAAACAAATCGGAGTGGAAGAGTACCCCAAAGGAAGCAATGGCGGTAAGCAGGTAGAGGAATACTTAAAAGCTGTAGGACTTGGTAAGGGCTACGCCTGGTGCATGGCATTTGTATACTGGTGTGTGCTTCAGGATTGTAATGCTAAAGGTTCTAAAATACAGCTAAAACGTACTGGTGGCGTTAACGATCAGTACATCGCCTGCAAAAAGCTAGCGGTACATACACCAAAGGCCGGAGATATATTTATTATGATCAACCCCAATGGTACCGGACACACGGGCTTTGTTGAGAAAGTGTTGGAAAACGAATTACTCCAGACCATTGAAGGAAATACAAATGGTGATGGATCCAGGGAAGGATATCAAGTCGCAAGACGTACCAGAAATATAAAAACCATTAAAGCATTTATAAGATTAAATGAGGCCATTTAGGATAGTTTTTTTCGGGTTGATTGTACTTTGTTTGCAGGTAGCCTGCCGTTCCAGGCAGGTTGCCACAAACGAGGTATTAAGAATCAAAACCATTACCCAGGTACAACGCGATACCATTATCCAAACAGATCCAGATAGTAGTTTTTATCAGGCATGGATTGATTGCATTAGTGGCAAGCCGGTTCTAAGGGTGGATAGTGAAACTAAGAAGGCTGGAAATTACCTCAATGTTCCAACGGTGAAAATGGAAGGAAATGAGTTGAAGGTGGATTGTTATGCCACAGCACAAAAACTATTTAGAACCTGGCAACAGCAGTACATAGAAGAACTTAGGACGGAAACCATTATACGCCCGCCGATTGAGGTAATAAGGCCTTTAACCTTATGGCAGAACCTACAGATTTATCTCGGGCGGGCAGCACTTGTGCTTAGTATGGTATACCTGATCTACCGCTTAATTAAACAAAAATTAAAAATAAATTAAATATCGTTAAAATGAATTTACCTTCAGTAAAATTTAACATCCAAAACGGCGGTTTATTACAACAGCCAGCAACAAGCGATAAAGTTATCGGACTTATTGCAACCGGTGAGGCAGTAACAGGCACCCCGGGTTTGACACTTGATACTTCGTATCAATTATTTAGCCTAAGCGACGCAGAAAACATCGGAATCGTGGCAGGTGGAGCAAACGACTTTATCTACAAACAGTTAGAACAGTTTTATACCGAAGCTGGCCAAGGGGCAGAACTTTGGTTAATGTTGGTGGCTGCGGATATAGCTTACACCGAAATGCTTGATGTTACCAAAACTTACGCTAAGAAATTACTGGCAGATGCCGCAGGCGCTATCCGTGTTTTGGGTGCCTTAAAAAAATCGGCCGGCACTGAAGTGGCAGTAGATGGTTTAGATGGTGATGTGCATACTGCAGTAGTTAAAGCGCAGGCTTTGGCCACATATTATGCCGAAAAGTATATGCCAGTTCGCGTAATTATTTCGGGCAATAACTATAGCGGAACCATTGCCGACCTAAAAGACTACACTACCGCTTCATTCAATAAGGTTGCGTGCCTTTTGGCCAATACCGATGCTACTAAAGTGGCTTCAGTTGGTTTAGCATTAGGCCGTTTGGCAAAAACTCCTGTACAAAGAAATTTGGGACGTGTTGCCGATGGAGCTGTCGAGAGTCTAACCGCTTACTTTACAAATGGCGAAAAGGTAGAGAGCCAGCAAGACGCCTGGGACGCCATTTATAACAAGGGCTACATCTTTTTAAGATCATTTGTAAGTAAGAGCGGTTACTATTTCAGCGACGACTTAACATTAACAAGCGAAACAGACGATTTTAACAGTCTTGCACGTGGCTTAGTGTTAGATAAGGCCATCATTTTAGCCTATGCTTCTTTAGTTAACAATTTATTGGATGAAGTTGAAGTTGCTGCCTCAGGTACTATCCATCCGGCGGTTGTAAAAAGCTGGCAAAGTCAGGTTGAAAATGCCTTAACTACAATGGTTGCGGCAGGCAACTTATCTAACGTTGAGGTCTATATCGACGAAAATCAAAACATCTTAAGCACCGGCATTATGCAGGTTGCAATTAAATTACAGCCAGTGGGTTATGCTAAGCAAATTACCGTAAACATTGGTTTTACCACAACAATTAATAACTAATATGACATTTGGAAGTAAACAGTATTCGTGGAGCGATGTAAGCATCGCCATTGGCGGAAAAATCATTAATGGTGTAACAGAAGTGGAATACACCGTGAAAAAAGAAAAAGAAGCCCTTTACGGTCGTGGTTCCGATCCACATGCTATTTTAAGTGGTAAAAACACTTACGAAGGCAAGATAGGTATTTGGCAGAGCGAACTGGAAAGTATGGTACAATCTGCACCAAACCGTGATGTGTTATCACTAAAATTTGACGTGGTGATCACTTACGTGCCTGAAGATGGCGGTGTTGTAGTGGTTGATATTCTTAAAAACGTAGAATTTACGGAAGTAAAGAAAGCCATGAAACAGGGCGATAAAAACATGGTGGTAGAAATGCCAATCGTATTCACAAAAATTAAAACTCAGCAATAACCAATCATGAGTAAAGTTACAACCCAACAGATTGCCGACTGGAAAAAACAGCATACCGATGTGTACCAAATGCCTATCGATGATAAGGTATGTTATTTGAGAGCACCCCAAATGGTAGATTGGAAAAGGGCATTTACGATTATGCAGAAAAGCGGCGACGTAGGTTTCGCTGAAGAAATGCTAGCCACTTGTTGGTTAGGTGGGGATGAAGAGATCAGAACAAAAGATGATTATTTTTTATCAGCACGTAAGGAAATCGCCTCTCTGTTTAATTATTCAGAAGCCATTGTTAGCCCAACGGAGAGCAGAGGTTCTAAAATTACAATCGACGAATTTAGTTGTATTGTAAGGGTAATTACCAGGGAAGATTTAAAACTGGCCGACAAGAGAAATCCATCAAATAAGCCTTTTGTAACACAAGAAGCCCTGTTTGATTTGATTTGTACCGAAAAGGATGAGGCCTTTGCAGATAAAAACAATGCAAGCTTAAGGTTTCCGCTTTATCAGGCAATCGAAAATTTACAAAATCAAAAAGCTGCTCAGCTAAAAAAGCTCTAATTGAGGCTGTCGTCGATCCCGACGACACCTCAGCTTATTCATTAGCTGAAATTAGTGTAAGGCTAGGAGATGCTTTTTTGAAATACTACATGCACATTCAAAGCCCTTCCTCTCTTTCTGATGAGGAATGGGCTGAAGAATTGCAAAACTTACACTACATCAGACAACAAGAAGCCGAGGCTTCAAAGCCCAAATAATAAATGAATCCAGTTGAATATATAATTAGTTTAAGAGACCAGGCAACCCCTGTTTTAGCCAAAATAGCTGAAAGTATTGGTTTGGTAATGAACAGGTTTAAACAGCTTAGCAATGAGTCTTTGGCTTTTGTGCGGACTGTGGCAACCAGAATTGGAACAATATATACTAATGTCATCAATAATATAGCCTCAGGGATTACCAGGGGAATAAATAATATTAATAATACCGCCAGCAGGGCGAAAGCAATTTATGACAGTACAGTAAATTCAGTCAAGGCCGGAGCCACCAAAGTCAAAGATTTTATTACCACAAATGCCAGTAAGCCCTTGATTAATCCAGCTGGCCTTGGTGTTTCACAGTTGATTGACTTCGGGAAAAAGATTAAAGAGTTAACCGAAGAATACAACGGCTTTAAAGAAACATTAGGCGAAACATTTAATTCCCGCGATATTGGAGATAGCGCCATGAATGCGATCTCGCAATTTGCAGTTAAATCCCCTTCTCAGCTAGCTGATGTAGTAGAGTCCTTTGACAACCTTGCTAAAAATGGAATTAATCCAACTTCAGCAGAGCTAACCTCATTAGGGGATCTTGCGGCATCTAAAGGTAAAAAGTTCGAAGATATTGGATCAGCACTCTTGTCAGCGCAAGGTGGTGATTTTCAAGCTCTCAAACAGCTAGGTGTGGAGGCTACCGCATCCGGGGATAAAGTTAAGCTGTCATTCAACGGCCTAACAAAAACAGTGGAAAACAATGGTCAGGCCATGAAAACCGCGCTAGCTGAATACGGAAATATGAATGGTATTGCCGGCTCCATGGAAAAGGTTGGTCACTCAGTTGAGGATATTACTAGTTTTAAGTTTCTGGCTGAATATATTCCGGTAATTTCCCGGTTTTTCGAGATTTTGCAGAGTAATATTCAACCGGTTATAAATTCTGTCTGGAATTTTTTGAGGGCAATGTTTGGTTTAGATGAAGGAGGGGATAGTCTTTCAGTTTTTAAAGATATCTTAAGTGGTGCCCTCTTCGTTGTTGACCTTTTATCATCTGGGGTAGCAACTCTAATTGATTGGTTAGCACCACTAGCGCCTTCAATTTTTGCGATAGTAGCATCAGTGGCAGCATTTAACCTGGTAATGGCCATGAACCCGATAAGTTGGGTGGTACTGGGTATAATTGCTTTAATTACTATCATCGGTTTAGTTGTAAAATATACTGATGGTTGGGGAAAATCATGGAATGCCTTAGGGACTATGTTTAGGGTGGTCTGGGATCAAATTGGTGCTGATTTTAACTTTGGGATTGATAGTATGGTCTACGGTTTTACCCTAATATACCTGCAGGCCAAGGATGTGGTTGAGCAAATTGTCGGCACCTTTTCTAACCTTGGCGAGGCTATTGGGATGGCCTTAGATGGCAATGTGAGTGGAGCGATGGACCGTGCTTTTCAGGGGGTTAGAACAGAAGCAGGGGCAGAGATCGAAAGACTCCGAAAGGAGCATCAAACAGAAACGGACGCATATTACCGGGGTACTGCCCAAAGGGGACAGAAGCTTGCTGGTGCAGCAAATCAGTTAGGGATTTCTTTTGATGTAGATCGCTTCTCTAAAGATGTGAGCAAGGTAGCTTCCGGGCTTTCAGGTGCCGGACAGGATACCAGTTCATACGATAAATTTGCCAGGGATAATAAAGGTACAAAAGACAAAAGCGGCAGTAAACCAACAAATGTTGCTGGTGGTATTACCGGAGGCGGGACACAGACCTCACATATTACCATCAACCTAGCCAAAATGCAGGATCAAATTGTAATCAATACCATTAACTCAGGCGAAGGGGCCACGAAAATGCGGCAAATGCTCGAGGAAGAACTAAACCGGCTTTTAGGCTCAATCACACTAATGCAAACTGCGTAATGACACTAAATATTAAAGAATTAACTGCGCTGGCTCATTTGAGCTATATCGCCTCGCCATACCCTGGCTTTGATAAAAAGCTGAGTATGTTCAATCTTCCTGATATGAATAACATTGGAAACATATCAGGCTCACCATATTTTATGCAGCTGAGCTTAAAAAAGCAAAGTGGCGAAATTATAACCCTGCCTAACGAGCCACTGGTTTCTATCTCATTGCAAAAAACGATTGTAGAAACAGCAACAGTAGGTGAGGGGAGAACGGGAACAGTAAAAGAGTATATCTGCACTGAGGATTTTGACATAGAAATAAAGGGCGTTTGTATTGGCGAAAATGGCGCGTATCCAACAGAAGATGTCAAAGCAGTAAAAGATCTCTTTCTGGTTAACGAGGCTCTTGAGGTACATGAAAACTTGTTTTTTGAATTGTTTGACATCAAAAAAATTGTGCTTAAAAGTTTTAAGCTCGATGAAATGGTGGGACAGGAAGGTGTACAGAAATACAGCATCAATGCGGTGAGCGATATACCTTTTTTCGCCGAATTATCCGAAAGGACCAAATTTATTAATGAATCAGTAACCAAAGCACTAAATAATGTTCGTCTTACAGGGGTACTTTGAAATAGGGGTTTATAAGTTCAGTACTATAAACAACGTAGAAATTACGCGTTCGGTGGATGAGATTACCGATACCGCAGTAATTAAAATGCCAACAAAATTTTTGATTAAAGAGGGGAATGGGAAACTGGTATATACCGAGGAAGCGATCAAAAAAGGTGATCGGGTTAAAATTGTTTTGGGGTATAAGGATAAATTGGAAAAGGTAGAATTTACCGGATATGTAGACCGGATTAAATGTACTACTCCAATGGAAATTCACTGCGAAGATGCCACCTGGTTGTTGAAACGCAAAGATGCCGCTTTTAGTAAGAGCAATACAACTTTGAAACAGGTATTGGAAAGTATTGTGAGCGGTACAGATCTAAAACTGGCCGCAAACATTCCTGAAATGGCATTGCAAAAATACCTCATCAAAGATAAAAATGCTGCTCAGGCCCTTAAACAGATTAAAGATGAATTTAAGGAAATCTATAAAATTTACCTGAACGATGCTGGGGAGTTATACTGTGGTTTACAGGAATTAAACAACATTAACCAAAAAGCCAGCTATGATCTTAATTACAACATCATTGAAAATAAGCTCGAGTTTAAAACTGGAGAGGATAGACGGGTAAAGATCATATGCGAGGGATGTACCAGGGACAACAAAAAGATCACTGCTACCCTGGGAGATAAGGATGGCGAAGAGTTTAAGTTTACTAGCAAGGTGATTACCGATCAAAGCTCGATTGATAAACTGGCAGAAGAATACCTGAAAATCGCAAAATACGGGGGCTATAGTGGAGACATTACCAGTTTTTTATTGCCTGTTGCAAGCCCGGCAATGGCTGTGGAAATTATCGATAAAAAACATCCCAACCGGGAGGGCAGCTATTTCATAAAAAAGGTAGTAACCACTTACGGTACCGGGGGCGCAAGGCGGACAGTTAGCATTGGCAATAAATTAACCACCAACAAAAAGTAATGACCGAAGAGATCGCAAAAAAAATAAAACTGCTGGGTAAACAAGATACCGATACCACCATTATGACGGTAAAGACAGTAGATAAACAAGAAGGCACCTGCACCTGTGATGATGGGCAGATATTGCATACAGATGTAAGGTTGTCGGCCATTATTGATGAGAAACTGCAGAAATATTATCTCTTTCCGAAGGTGGGTAGTACCGTACTTGTAACACCTATAGATGCTGATTACAGTATGCAATTCGTATCGGCTATAAGCGAGCCTGAGGAAATGGTGTTACATATCGGTGAGGTGATTTTTGAAATCAACAAAGATGGCTTTCTGCTGCAGAAAAATAATGAAACACTTAAGGCTTTGATGATTGATCTGATCAAAGAAATTAAAGCGATGAAGTTCACAACCAATGCAGGCCCAACCATTGCGCTGGTTAATACCCCCCAGTTATCTGCTATCGAAAACCGGTTCGAACAATTTTTAAAAGAGAATTAAATGGCTTTAAATAAAAACAGATTAAAATCTAAAATCATAGCCGCCTTTGAAGCGGAGCAAACCGAACAGGAAGATTACAGCGCCAGTTTAGATAGAATAGCCGATAAACTTGCCCAGTGCATTATCGAGGAAATCAAACAACTGGCTATCACCTACAACAGTGGTCTGCTCGCACCAAACGGAGCGGTATCGGGAACCTTTAATGCAACGCTAAGCTAATGGAAGAATTTATTAAACAACATGTTGGGGAATTAATTACGGCAGTTATTGCAGCTTTCGGCGGTTGGTTCTTTCAACGAAATAAGCAAAAAGCTGAACTTCAGGCGAATGAGATCGATAATGCAGACAAGGTTTTAAAGTACTACAGGGAAATGGTTGACGATTTGGGGCTTCGTCTTAAGGAAGCGATAGTAGAGTTAAATAAAACAAAGGAAATGGTTAAGGAACTTGAAGAAAAAGTAGAAGCCTTAACCGATGAACTTAAAAAGCACAAGAAGTTAAATAATACAACATCATGATTAAAAAAGCCCTACATAATCAATCGGTTCTGGATTTTGTACTGCACCATACCGGTAGCATCGTTGCAGCACTGGATTTCAGTTTCGATGCGGCCATAGCAATCACAGATGATCTGATGGTTGGTAACAGTTATCCGGTAAGTGGAAATCTGCTCGCCGACACCGATATTTTAAACTATTACACCAGCAACAATTATACACCTGCAACAGCAACACTTATCGATACCGATTACGGAATTGGGGAGATGAGGATTTTAAGCACTTTTATTGTAAGATAATGGCAAGAAGCATAGAACAAATTCAAAATGAAATCATTAATGCTAAAGAAAGTAATTCTGATTTAGCCGAATTAACCAGTACCAGTAAAACCGCAGTATGGAGACTGATAACCTTTGTTATCGCTTTTTCCATTTACGCACTGGAAAAACTGTTTGATATCCATAAAGCAGAAACAGATGATAAAATCGCATTATTGAAACCGCATACCGCGCGTTGGTATCGCCAAAAAGCATTGGCTTTTCAATATGGGTATCCTTTGGTAGCAGATTCAGATGTTTACGATAATAGTAACATTAGCGAAGGGCAACTAGATCAAAGTAAAATAGTCAAGTACTCTGCAGTAACAGAGTCTAAAGAAGGGCTTGTAATCGTAAAAATCGCTACCGAAAACGGTGGGGTGTTAAGTCCGATCAGCGATGAGCAAAAGGCAAGCTTTGAAGCTTATATCGCCGAAATTAAAGATGCAGGTGTAACCATCCACACCATCAACTATCTACCGGATAAACTATACTTAAACATGACGGTTTATTACAACCCCTTGGTGTTGGATGCACAGGGAAATAGCATTATAAGTGGTGGTAAGCCTGTGGAAGAGGCCATAAAGCAGTATTTAAAAGAATTGCCTTTCAATGGCGAGTTGGTATTGGCCCATTTGGTAGATAGGCTTCAGGAAGTGGAAGGGGTTTTAATACCGCAGATAAATAACGCTGAAAGCAGCTGGATCAATGAAGATATAAATTCAACAACCTATGCAGCTCCCGTAGCAATTGAAGTTAAAAAAATACCTGTATCAGGATATTTTGAAGTTGTCAATTTTAACAATATAAGCTATGTGGTATAAGGTAGATATAAATAAACTAGTCATCCTGCTTACCCCCACCTTTTTAAGGAAACCGGTATTTGTTGCATGGTTGCAGGCCCTGGCAACACCAATTGCGACCCTGCATCAGCAATGGTATAATAAAAGGCTCGATAATTTATACCGCCTGGCGCGTAACGGTCAGGTATGTTATTTACGCGCCACCTTAAATGATGCTTTCGATGCTGGCCAGAGGCGAATTAAAATTGCAAACGGCAACAAATATCAGCGTAAATACATTTATACCGGCACTGAACAAAAACATAAATACCTGGGCATAAATTATTTGCTGAAAGTAGGGGATTACGCCGATACGGGTGCCGATTTTAGGGTAGTCATCCCACAAGATTTCGATCTGGTAAATAATAAATACCAGTTAGAAGCAATGATAGATTTTTATAAACTGGCGGGCAAACGCTATAATATTGAAAAAGAATGAATCAAATAAATTTACAGCAGGCAGGAGGTTTTCCACTTGAAACCGATACACTCGATTTTATGCAAACTGCTTACACAGCGCTGCAGGCCATTGCAGCCCTGGGGGGCGACAATTATATCCTTTCTGGTTGTGTAACCAACGGAAACACGGTTGGCGATGGTTACCTGGTTATTAATAATGAAGTGTTACCCTTTAAAGGTGGTTTGCTCCAAACCAACATTGTGGTTCGGGAAGATAAACAAACACGACCCTTTGAAAATGGCCAGGTTAAAGAGGTGTTTTTTACCCGCTATGCTTCTTTTGGCACAGGAACAAATGCGATACCCTGGACAGGCCTGTCTCGCTTAAAGAACCTTGCAGCATTTAAGGATCTTCCAACGCAGATAAGTTCTGCAATTGATTTGGATGGTGCGGATACCCTGGCAACCTCAAAAGCAGTAAAAACATTAAACGACAAAATAAATTCACAACTACCTTCAGGTGCTATTGTGATTTGGAGTGGGGCAATTAATGTTATCCCTGTAGGTTGGGCCTTGTGCGATGGTCAAAATGGTACGCCCGATTTGAGAGATCGATTTGTTTTAGGGGCAGGCAGTAATTATTATGTTGGACAGGTTGGTGGAGAGGAGAAGCATGCACTGACTATCCAAGAAATGCCAAGGCATAACTTTACAACAAGGTTTCAGCTAAATATAGTTGATAGTTCTAACTATACCAGTACTTTATCTTATCCAGGTGAAGGAGATCGAAATGAATGGAGGGAGATTGGTTCCAACTTTTTAGGTAACGATGTACCCCATAATAACATGCCCCCTTATTTGGCATTTGCTTATATCATGAAACTATAATGGCAAAACAAACTTTAAATGCAATAAAAAACTGGTTTAAAACCGGTTTAAAGCCTACGCAACAGCAATTTTGGGACACCTGGGATAGCTTCTGGCATAAAGACCAGGTTATTCCCTCAAGTTCCATTGAGAATTTGGATGCCCGTTTTGATGAAAAAGCTGATGTTGAATTTTTAGCAGCGCATTTAACGGATTCTAATGCACACGGTCTTGAAAATAAAGTCGATAAGGAAACTGGAAAAGGTTTATCGTCCAACGATTTTACAGATGAAGAAAAAACAAAACTTGCAAATTTATCTGACGAAGATGTTTCTGCGCTTACCCAAAGGGTTGGAGATTTGGAAACCCAAAAAGCAGATGTCGAAAACGTATATACCAAAAATGAACTGGATATCATTGTTAATGGCATTGCGCTAACACCGGGGCCTAAAGGAGACCCCGGTATCCAGGGACCTAAAGGTGAGGCAGGGAGCGACGCTACAGTAGCTGATGCAGATGAGATAGTTAAAGGGAAAATAAAACTGGCGGGCGATTTAAGCGGAACAGCAGATGCGCCAATAGTTCATGGTTTGGTTGGTAAACAAGCAACCCTTGTTAGTGGAACGAATATTAAAACAGTTAATAGCATTTCGCTACTGGGAAGTGGCGATATTACCCTAAGCGTACCTGTAATTTCAGTAAACAGCAAAATTGGTGCAGTTCTCTTGGATAAGGTAGATATGGGGCTAAGCAATGTAGACAATACAAGTGATATCGATAAGCCGGTTAGTAATTTACAGGCAGTAGCCCTTAATTCTAAATTGACCGGGGTTATTGCTACAGATGCTGAAACCCAGATCACAGTTGGCGTAATTGAAGACAGTAAAATCGTTAGCCGCTCCAAACTGTTTAACTGGTGGGCCTGGATAAAAACACAAGCTTTAACCTTAGGAAATAATCTTACCCTTGCAGTAGGAACGGATACCACAGCGCCTTTAATTATTCCAAGCGGAACTTTAACCACAATACCGCAGGATGGTGCAATTGAAAGGGATGAGGGTGGAGTACTTTGGGAAACCCGCAATGGGCTTAGGTCAACGATGGCTCCTCCTGTTAAGTTGATTGGAAGTTCAATTGCAGATAAAAGGACTGCAATCTTTTCTGATTCTAATTCCAATTTTTTGGGACAAAATGCGGGGATGCAGGCAACGGAAGCAGGTAATTCTAATTTCTTTGGTTTAAGTGCAGGAAATCAGGCAACGGAAGCTTCTTACGCTAATTTTTTAGGTGCGAGCGCAGGAGATGGTGCTACATATGCCAGTAATTCTAACTTCTTGGGACCCTCAGCGGGAAAAAGTGCGATAAATTCAAGCGGTTCTAACTTCATGGGGCCAGCTGCGGGTTATAATGCAACGACGGCATCTAATTCTAATTTCTTTGGACAATCGGCTGGCATGGAAGCGCCTAGTGCAAGTAGTGCCAATTTTCTGGGATTTTATACGGGTTATAAAGCAGACAATGCCAATAATTCAAACTTTTTTGGATATAGGGCAGGGAATTCAGCAACAAATGCCAACAATGCTAACTTTTTAGGACAGTCTGCCGGTTTTAAGGCAACAGGTGCATATCATGCTAATTTTTTGGGTTTTAATTCAGGATATGAAGCTACAGATGCAGCCTACTCCAATTTATTTGGATACAAGGCTGGCAGCACTTTTACCGATAATAGCCTTGGCAGTAACAATATCATCATTGGTACCAATATATCCCTGCCCAATGCTACAAGCAATGCCATAAACATCGGAGGTATTCTTTTTGCCGAAGAAACTTATTCGGATACCTCAGGGAATCCTTCCATACAGCCTACAGCTAATGGGAAAATAGGTATAGGCATTGTAAACCCAACCAGTACCCTAGATATAAATGGAGACACTGAAATTTCTAAAATTGGCTGCGGGTTAATTCTAAAGTCAGCTAATGGTACACGCTACAGGATAATAGTGACTGATGAGGGAACATTAAGTATTTCAAGCGCAGGTTAACCTGGTTAACATAAAACGGAAGATAACCATTGACTCAAAAATATGCTTTTGGGCTGTTTGCATAATTAATTCCTAAAGAAGAACAAGTTATAAAATTGAAATACAGCAATAGTGAGATGGATGCACCACCTCAAATAATTAAACAATGGCAAAACAAACTTTAAATACGATTAAAAACTGGTTTAAAACTGGTTTAAAGCCTACCCAGCAGCAGTTTTGGGATAGCTGGGATAGCTTCTGGCACAAAGACCAGGTTATTCCTTCAAGCTCAGTTGAAAATTTGGATGCCCGTTTTGATGAAAAGGCTGATGATGATGCATTTCAAAACCATTTAACTGATGATCATGCCCACAATATGGATGTGCGTTTAGCCCATAAAGTGAGTGTTGAACAGTTAGAGGCAGAGTCGACTGCAAGATCAAATGGATATGCATACTTGCAGGGGCAGGTCGATGAACTTTTTGCTAGCCCCCAAGGTTCACTTGAAATGGTAAGGGCTCTGGATAACAAAATATTGGGTGATATAGATTTTAATGGCAATAGGGGAATGAACGTTGCCACACCAGAAGAAAATGGTCAGATTGCCAATAAGGAATACGCCGATCAAAAGGAAATCAACGCAAAGAATTATGCCGATTTGGTTGCTACCGATGTGCTAAGGTATGCCGGCAATTGGGATGCAAGTACCGGACAATATCCAACATCAGGTACAGGCTTGGGGGGCGAAGTTAGGCGGGGAGATAGTTTCGAGATCACTGTTGAAGGAACTATTGAGGACAAAGAATATGAAGTTGGGGATCAGTTAAGGGCTAAGGTTGATGTGCCGGGCCAAATACTAGCAAATTGGGGAAGCAGCCAGGTCAATATGCAGCAGGCAACTGAAGTCAGAACTGGTATTGCAAAGGTGGCAACAACAGCACAGGCTATAGATAGACTTAGTGATACGGAAATGATGACACCTGCTAAAACAGGTGCAACCATCTCAGCTGAAAAGAAATGGTTTAA
Source organism: Pedobacter sp. KBW01 (assembly GCF_003852395.1). Classification (NCBI taxonomy): domain Bacteria; kingdom Pseudomonadati; phylum Bacteroidota; class Sphingobacteriia; order Sphingobacteriales; family Sphingobacteriaceae; genus Pedobacter; species Pedobacter sp. KBW01. The sequence goes on along the minus strand of NZ_QAJQ01000023.1, from coordinate 53,637 downwards.
ATTCCAAATAGCGATGACAAGGGAAACCGAACAGGCTATTTTAATGGAATATTCTGGCCAGGTCAATTCAAGCCTTCTAGGTGGCTGTAATACACTTAAATTAAAGATAGGTGTTGAAGGTGCTTACCCAAATGAAGATCAGACTTACCCATTCATTTTTAATACAGGGGATAGGGTTTTTTTTACATTCAATTATGATGATTTAATGTTTGCTCAATGCAACGTAATACTTAGTGGAAAATACAATTAATTATGGCAACTTATAATTGGGCTTTTAGGCCGAATGTATCAAACAAATATAACTTTTACATTCCCGATACACCTGATGATGTCAGACCTGATGGATTTGTTTATATAGCTCTATTTGGAAATGATGCTACAGGTAATGGAAGTAGATTGAAACCATACAGATCGGCTGCACCTGTACAGGATACCTATGATATAGCAATATTCGGCAGTGGGACATATAGGGATATATATTTTATTAATGGTGGAATTATTGGTGACGGTAATGTCGTTATTGATGGTTATTTACTCAATTGGGCCGTGTCTCCAAGTTTTTGGACAGCTAATTTTTACAATATTAGGTTTAGAAATATTAATACTTTTTCTAACTATTTCAGAGGTGGGTACGCTGATTGTGTTTTTGAAAATTGTGCCGCATTAGATAATCCTGGTGATAATGGTAGGCCATCAAAAAATACTGTATGGGTAAATGATAGTTTGAGTATGGTTCCATACAACCGACATAAAATACATCAAAGCGTATTGAATGTTAACAATAATACCACTTTTGTAAATGTTCATATTTCATTGTTTGGAGAAGGTGTTTTGGGGGGTGCAATCGACATGATATTTAGTGGTTGTTATATTCATGTACCTATCGCGAGTGCTTTGACTACTTGTATCTTTCACAATTGTAAATTTAACTTTAATGGCGATGTAGAAAACCCTGACCAATATTTAGTTTATGAAACAATAGAAGAGCTAAAGGAAGCGCATCAACTAGCCTTTCCAAATCAAGCTATAAATTTTGACAAATGCATTATTGGGGACCCAAAATTTAATAATCCAATAATTGGTGACTTTAGTCTTGCCTTTGATAGTCCCGCAAAAAATATGTCGTATTTCGGTACTTACATTGGAGCTAGATCAATTGCTTGCCCAATCAAAGCAAGAGCGGTTGAAACTGATGGTGATTTTGATTTTAGCACCGCTCAAAATTTAACAATTGAAGACAATAGTATTATTTTAACCAATCCTGAGATTAATGCGAGTATTGAAACTGTTGTTAAAGCAAATTTACCTGGAAGAGAGCTTGCAGAAGCGCCAATATTTGGATTTAATGCCGATAGAAATGGCCAATATATTGACAGTATAGCCGATTTAAGCAATGTTTTGATAGGTGTTGGAACTGATTTGGAAGCTTTAACGCCTTACCTGGTTGAGGACGCAGCTATTGTGATAGATGGCGCAGTTATTCAGCCTGGGGAAAGATTTACAACCGATGCTGTAGTTACCTTTACCAGTGATGGTGGTGGCGTATGTAGGGAAATATTAGAAGCTCCCCAGAGACATACAATCATGGCTAGATTTGGTAATGGTGGAGCCATAAAATCCATTGGTGATGCTTTGGTTGCCGGCAATTGGTATTATCCGATCACGGGGACAATAAATTACAACGGTATCGATTATATAGGAAAGGCATTTAAAGCAATTGATACAAATAGTTTTACATCTCCTGATGGTGGAACTTTGATTGAGGCCTTTACAGATGAAGCATATCAACATTACCAGCCTGGTATTGCATTTTCAAGCAATAATATTGGTAATGTTAGAACGGGAGCGATTTTGCGTGGTAATGGTGATCCTGATTATATAAGGGGTGTAGGATTTGAGTTTCCTATCAATGCACGCTTCATTCAGTTAAAATATACCATACGGGTTAAAAACTTAAAACCTTAACTCATGTATAGTGTTGAAAGTGGTCGAATTATACCCAATATCCTTTATAAAGTTATAGGTGATAAAAATGTTGTTTACAACGATAGGGAATACCTTGTCGGCGAATTATTTAGAGGCATTAATGGTGTTAAGGAGTTTGTTTTTATGGGCAATGGTGTCGGCCTTTTAACTGAAATATCAGAAATAAAGGCGGGAACCCTACTTTTTAAGCAAACACCTGATGACCTTCTCATTCCTGTAGACGCTACTGGCATAAGCGGTATGGCAATACAATTTAAGTTAACAGAGGCTGAAAAGGTTGTGAACGAGGATACTAAATTACAAGGGATGGGTATAAATTTTAAAGATTCCCCTTTCTGTACCTATTTTATTAATGAAACAAGGTTTTCATTTAATCCTGATTGAAAATTGCTTAAACATTAATTCAGGAATCATTTAATCTTATCCGAAGAATAGCTTGTAAGGAGAAGTCTTGATTATCAGCTTTTAGAGTAGGATTACATCATTTTTAAGAGATGTAATATTACTCATCAGTCAATAACAAACCACTAGAAAATTACTGGCATCTCTCTCAAATAATTAAACAATGGCAAAACAAACTTTAAATACGATTAAAAACTGGTTTAAAACCGGTTTAAAGCCTACCCAGCAGCAGTTTTGGGATAGCTGGGATAGCTTCTGGCACAAAGACCAGGTTATTCCTTCAAGTTCAGTTGAAAATTTGGATTCCCGTTTTGATGAAAAGGCTGACGATGATGCATTTCAAAACCATTTAACTGATGATCATGCCCATAATATGGATGCGCGTTTGGCCCATAAAGTCAGTATTGAACAGTTAGAGGCAGAGTCCACTGCAAGATCAAACGGAGATGCTTACCTGCAGGGCCAGGTCGATGAACTTTTTGCTAGCCCCCAAGGTTCACTTGAAATGGTAAGGGCTCTGGACAACAAAATATTAGGTGATATAGATTTTAATGGCAATAGGGGAATGAACGTCGCCACACCAGAAGAAAATGGTCAGATTGCCAATAAGGAATACGCCGATCAAAAGGAAATCAACGCAAAGAATTATGCCGATTTGGTTGCCACCGATGTGCTAAGGTATGCAGGTAATTGGGATGCAAGTACCGGACAATATCCAACATCAGGTACAGGCTTGGGGGGTGAAGTTAGGCGGGGAGATAGTTTCGAGATTACTGTTGAAGGAACTATTGAGGACAACGAATATGAAGTTGGTGATCAGTTAAGGGCTAAGGTTGATGTGCCGGGCCAAATACTAGCAAATTGGGGAAGTAGCCAGGTCAATACGCAGCAGGCAACTGAAGTCAGAATTGGTATTGCGAAGGTGGCAACAACAGCGCAGGCTATAGATAGGCTTAGTGATACGGAAATGATGACACCATATAAATCAGGAATTCTAATTGCTGATGTTAAAAAGCACTATGAAACTCAATTCAATATTTTGGCCCATACTGGTTATTCAATATTAATGATTAAGGCTGGCCAAATTGATCAACTTTTCTCAGCAGGGATAATCGATCTACAAATGAAAGTGGGGGCGGGTGATTTTGAAACCCCTGTTTTTCCAATGAGCTACAATGCAGGGGATAGGGTATTTTTTCAATTCGATTTTGAAGATGCTAATGAAGCATCTGGAAACATAATTATTTTAGGGAGGGATAACTAATGGGCTACGCCACATATAATTGGTCAATAAGACCGGGAGTAAAAAATAGGTACGGGATTAATATTCCGTTTAGTGAAGATTGGGAAACGCCAGGAGATAACCATGCATATTTTGCCAATTGGGGAAACGATGAAACCGGTAATGGAAGCAGGATGTACCCTTTTAAAACACCTAATAACAATTATTATGGGATTTTGGCAAGTGGGGTTTATAGAGGTTTACAAGGTTTTTACTGTTATGCCGATGGCAATGTGATTGTTGATAATGAAATCGCAGGATCGGACATAAACATGTCTTTTTGTTTCGGTGCTAAAATTAGATCGAGTTATTCAATTTCTTGTAATGAATCCCGCTATTGCGAATATAAGACTAAAGCCAATATATATAGTAATCAAGCAAATTATCACCAATACAACATCTATGAAACTAATTTTTCTGATAATACAAGAATATTTTTGTTTGCCAGAAGATACGAATTGGCTTTGCCCTTTAGTGGGAACAATACTTTTGTGAATTCAAGGGTTTTTATAGCGGCCGATCAACACAATCATGTTTTAAATAATGCCTATTTTTCAATTTTTGATAATTGTGAGATTGAGTTTGGTGGTTTGATACCAAGACTGGACTATAGTTTATTTAACAACTGTAGGTTTAAAATGGCCTATGTTGAGGGCGAACAATTTCAAGAGTTTGATGCAATAGATGATTTAATTACTTGGTTAAAGTCAAAAATGGATGGAGCCGATCTTTTGGGATGGAAAAATTGCGCCTTCGGCAATCCTAAATTTAATAATCCTGAAATAGGTGATTATACCCTGGCATTTGATAGCCCTGCTAAAAACATGCATTATAATGGTACGTTTATCGGAGCGAAACCCATAGCTGTTCCATTAAAAATTACCGATAATGTAGAGGAAAGTGGTCTTGATATTTCAACTGCAATTAACTTAACCATTGCGCCGAATACGGCCAGACTTACGGATAGAAATCTTGCCGCTAGTATTGAAAGTAAACCGATTGTAAACCTTGCCGGTAGAAGGATTTTGTCTTTACCAACTTTTGGTTACAATGCAGATAGAAATGGTGAATACATTGATAGCACACCCGATTTATCAAATGTACCCACCCAAGCAGGTGAGATTTTACAGGATGGCACACCATATCTGGTTGTGGGGGGAAGTATCGTGTATAATGGGGAGATACTGCCTGATGACAGCAGATTCGTATCCTTAAGGGGAAATGCAGGTACTTTCTCAACTGTAGTTGATGCCTATGTTGTAGAAATATTGGAGGCGCCTGGAAGGGAGAACGTCGAATGTCGATTCAGTAATGGAGCAACCACAACAATATCAGCAGGTACTAGCCTGGAAGTTGGAGCTTGGTACTATGTTGAGCAGGCTGAAATTACCTATAATAGTGCTACTGTAGCGATGGGCAAGTGCTTAAAGTGTGTTGAAGGGCAGTTGTTGTTTACTGGGGACGGGGTTTTAAGGAAAATTTTTGATTTGGCATCCCCTTGGAACTATTTTGAGATAAACCAACCACTTACCAGCAATAATGAAGGTAATTTTCCGACAGGAGCAATTATGAGGGGAAACGGGGATAGAAATTTCGACAGGTCTAAGCCCTTCAAGATTTACCATAAATTTTCACAGGTACGCTACACCATTCAGCCAAATAATTTAGCCCCGCCAGCATATGAAGTATAATGTAAAAACTGGTGAGATCCAACCAAACATCAGATATATTGTTGCTGGTGAGCAATCAGTAATCTATAATGAAAAAGCCTATGTTACGGGCGATGAATTTATCGGTATCAATGGATTGGTTGATTTTACTTACGATGGTGCCGGAACGCAGGTTTTAAACGAAGCAACTGAACTTCTAGGAGGCGGTATGGGACTAGAAGTAAGTCAATCCGGACAATATAACGAAGTATCTGAGCTCGCTGGCGGTAGTTTATCTCTTGAAGGAGAACGGCCAATACTCTACAATGACCCGGGAACTAATATCAATGGTTTAGGTATTGAATTTAATCAGGCAGGTAGTGATATACAGGTGATGGAAACGACATTGATTAGAGGCTTTGGCGTAGAATTTCAGGATTATCTCGCTTACGTTAATACGATACAAACAAGAAGATTATAGCCGGGAGGCCACGCTCCCTTGGGAGTTGAAATAGGGAGGGACAATCCAGCTTTTCCCATTGGGAGGGGAGATCCAAAATTATGTTCCTATAGCCGAAAACAATGAGTGCTTAGTCACTCGAAACTATTTAATTGGTTCGGCTGGTTAAAGGCACAAACTTTAATGTTACACAATAAATTGATCCTCCCGGCAGGATCTAATACAATTCCATCTTTAATTATTTAGTCTGGTAAGGTTGAAGGACGAATCTGCTAAAATCGTCTTTGCTAATGTAGTAAACCAACTAATTCGGTAATCCAGTTGAGACACAACTGGATGCTAATAAGCTAAAATACATATGAAACGAATACTAATCTTTGCCATGTTGTTGGTTAGCCTAATGACAATGGCACAAACACCGCCCCCTTTAAAAGTCAGGGCAGATGCTGCTTTTACGCAAGCTGATACTTATTTAGCAGCTCTAAAAGGGCTGCAAATACCCTCGGGTGCTACAAATACACTGACGGGTAGTGGTACACGTGTTAATCTATTTTACAATACAGTTGATAAAATACTCTACATCCACAATGGTGTAGATTGGAGGCCAGCTATTGAAGCAGATTTAACTCAATTTTATACCAAAGCAGAAACAGATCTTTTATTGAATAGATATATTTTGGCCAATGTAAAACAAACGGCAAATATTAATTTAAAAGGTAGTGTTACTTCAAGTAACAATGATGAATCACTTAATGCAACAATTTCCGGTGGAACAGTTGCTTTTTACGGAAGCGCCGGCGGTGGTCAAATAAATCTTGATGGATATAATACTTCTACGCCTAACGGTTCAATTCAGATTACACCCGTAGCAGTAAACATCAGCACAGATAACAATAACAGTTTAGAGATGACACCCTCATATATCCGAATGAAATCGGGTGGATATGAAAATTCAATAGTAAGAGGCTTGGAGCCTGCCAATGTTACCAATAGGCTACCAAGCAAGGATGGCACACTTGCTACACTAGAAGATTTACCTGATGTAAGCGCTTATGCTAAGTTATATGGTGGAAATGCTTTCAGTGGCGCACAAGATATTGATGGACTTTTAAAAGTCAACAATATCAATGTATCCGGAAAAGTGACAATACCAAATGGAAGCATAACCAGCTTAAAGTCCTCTGCTGATACAATCGCATTTAATGGAGCTAAGTCTAATTACATCATAAGAAGCGTAACAACTGGTAGTGGGCCAAGTGCAACAAATAATTTAATAGTTCAAACGAGTTCAGCTGCAAACCCCTCAGTATACAGTACAGTGCTGACTATAGACAATGGGGGAATAACAGCACCTTTGGTAAGAATTAGTGGGGGCGGCGGAGCTCCAAATGGAGCCAATGCGGTGTCTGCAGCCTATTTGAATTCTATTTATGCAAGTGGGACATATACACCAGTTTTATCTGCTCGATTGAATACTGCAAGTGCTACGGCAGGTACCTTCCATTATACTAAGGTGGGTAATGAAATTACAATATACGGTAATGTCACTTTTATGCCTTTCACAGCTAATGAGGATTCAGCTTTTAAAATTAGTTTACCCATGGCTTACCAGTCAACTTTTACAACCCCCGAAGACTTGGCAGGGCATGGGTCACTTAGGTTACAGGGGCCTGTATTTATAGAAGGTACAGTAAGCGACGGCACAGCTGATGTATCTACAAGACCAACACTAACTACCCCATCCAGTTGCTATATATCATTTACATATACACTTAAATAAAACCTGATGTCTCTGCATCTTCTTAAATAATTTAATAATGGCAAAACAAACTTTAAATACGATAAAAAACTGGTTTAAAACCGGTTTAAAACCGACCCAACAACAATTTTGGGATACATGGGACAGCTTCTGGCACAAAGACCAGGTTATTCCTGCAAGTTCAATTGAAAATCTGGATGCCCGTTTTGATGAAAAGGCTGATCAAGAGGCTTTTGACGCCCTTCTGCAAAATGTAAATAATAGGTTTTTTGCCTACCCAATCACTGTTTCTGGTACCGAAGAGTATGTGCTTCCCTGGAGTGGAGAGCTTAAGGCAATTTTTGGGGCCTATGGCAATTTTAGCGTTTGGCTGAATGGTAGTTTAGAACAGGTGCCCATCACATTTACTACTGGTGAGGATGGTAAGCCAAAAGAATACCGGTTTACATTGAGTGGAATCGATGCACTGATATTGATCAAATAAAATATAAATGAAAAAATATTTATTAATTATGCTGATGGCTATGGCCTTATCGGCGACAGGCCAACAAACACCAACAAATAAAACTCGGTCTAACAGTGATTATTCACAGGTCGATAACTATTTGATTGGTTTAAAACGCTTAGGCATCCCAACTAGCGAAACGGATAATTTGGACGCGGGCGGTTTACCTCAAAATACCGTGAAAATCATCTACAATACAAGCTTAGGGCGGCTAAGGATTTATAACCCTTTGTCTACTTCTTGGAGTGATGCTGGTGTTTCAGATTTGACTCCATATTATAAGAAAACGCAAGTTGATAGCTTGTTTGCTGTATTGGGAGAAAACGTTATACATAAAACTGGCAATGAAATCAAGGCTGGCAATTTAGGTTTGGACGGCTTATTGCAAACTAATTTTTATACTCCTGGGCACGATAATCCTGGGGTTACCGTAAGGAACTTTACCGGCGATGGTTCTGCTGGGGTTAGTCTCATATCTGGCGAAAATCAACTGTATATGTATCAAATTGGCAATGCTGGTGATCTCTACGGTGCGCATTATAATGATATTGCTAAATTTATAAGTTATACTAATAGCGGTTTAGGAACGATGCGCTTTGGTGTGAATGGCGAACAATTGATTCTATCACAGAACCATGTTAAAGTTACAACGCCAGCTACAGAAAATGATGATGTTATAAGTTTAGGCCAAATGAATAGTATCGCTGACGGGAATTTTATAAGAAAGTCAGGTAATAATGCTGTTGGGGATTTTCAATTGGACAAAGATTTTAAAACTTACCTTCAATTAGGTACAAATGAAACGGTTTTAAGTGCAGGTAGATATCCGTTTACTAAAGCGCAGTCATTCATTAACCTAAGTCCCATGGACGCAGATTATAGTAATACAAACACAGTGTTAGGCTCAGCTGTACAAAACCCAGACGGAAGTACATATACTTATAAGAGCATAGACTGGAAGGCCTCGGAAAATGACATGCGCATTCATAATGGTTATGGGTATGGATTAAGATATAATGAGGATTCTGATTGGAGTAACGCAGTGGATGAACAAACTTTGATGCCTAGGAAATGGGTTATAGGTAATTTCATCAATAAGGTAGAAGACCAAACAAAATCGGGAAATTTAGAGTTTTCGTATGGAGGCTTATCGGGCGTAACCTTAAAGCCTGATGGTATAATTGATTTTAGAAGCCATGGGACATATCACAGTAGTATTCAAGCAGGTTCTTTTGGTAGCACAAAGTATCAAGCTGAGAATCATTTTTTCGGAAACAATGACAACCCATTTTTATTTAATATAGCTGCCAGCGGGATATATAGGCTTGTCGATGGGAAAAAAGCCTTATTTGAGGGCGAGGCTATTCCATTTGCAGGAAATACGGATGCAAACTTTCCTGGAGCTGAAATAGCTGACCCCTTTCAAGTCGTTGTAAAATTTAGTGACGGTAGAATCGGCCAGGCGCAAAAATATTCGTTATTCACTCACTCCAATGGGTTGATCGATACTGGTAATGGCAGGATACAGATTGGCGGATATTTGCAGCCAGGGGGCATTCAATTAGGTAATTTGGCCGACCCGGTACAACCGTGGTTAAGGATGAATGAGGGTGCTACAAGTATAGGCCACGGTGACTATGATAGTGGCCCTGCCGGACTTTTACAAGCCTCTTCTACAGAAACGAGGGCAGATTTGAATTTGTTTGTTGCCGGTTTCTTAGGGCAACGTGGCATTGCTATGAATACTACTGAGACAGATAAAGGTATAAGAATCAATGACGCAGTGGCGGGAGTTGGTTTAGAGTACAATAGTGATGATGATTGGGTTAACTCGACACCTCAGACAGCAATGCCTAAGAAGTATATCGATAGCCGTTTATCCGGTTACTTGCCTTTAACCGGAGGCACTGTAATTGGAAACGTAAATATTTACGATGGTGAATTGGTGGTTAACTCCATGCGGACGACTGGAGGAGATGCTTATTTTAAAGCACATGACGCGGTTGATTTTAGTGGAGGAAATATTAATGGTACTGTTAATTTCAGTAACGCTAGCTCTGATTGGAACGCATTAAACATAGCCAAGAAAGGACATATAAACTTATACAGTTCGGATGGTAGCACGCAAACATCAATTTACCAAGAAGATGACAATACACTAAGGTTTGGAAACAGTGGTGCTCTAATAGTCATGGGTAACGGCTCAATATCTGCTCCGGTAGCTATTTCAACAGATGTAGTAAATACAGCCAAAGTTACAGCAAGCGGTGATGTTGAAGTAACCGATTTAACAAAAGGGATTATATTAAAATCCCCCAATGGTACCCGTTATAGGGTAACTATCAATGATGCTGGAGATTTTGTAAAAACAGCGCTGTAGAGGTAACTACTTATAATACCAGGATTATACATGCTTGCGTGTTAATCTATAACTAAATAACAATTTTGAGCTTCTTAAACTGAACTTCTTTTGGTGCTGGGACTAAACCTATATGCGCGAAAACCGAATGCTCTAATATTGATATGATAAAACACAAATGAAAAAAAATATTCTTATGGAAACCGACTTATCAGCAGCAGCTCAGCAACCACCAACCAATAAAATACGTTCTAGTAGCGACTATTCGCAGGTAGACAATTATCTTATCGCTTTAAAGCGTATGGGTATTCCAACAAGCGATACCGATAGTTTAGATGCGCCAGGCTTGCCGCAAAACACTGTTAAAATTATTTTTAACACAAGCTTGGGAAAGCTTAGGATTTATAACCCCGTTTCAGAAATATGGACTGACGCCGCAGTTAGTGATTTAGCTAACTATTTGCCATTAACAGGTGGGACTTTAACGGGCCCATTATATACCCCAGGATTAATTACAAAAATCTTTAGTACTGGCCACCCTTCTATACCGCCTACGATTTCATCGAGATTTGATGGGGGACCTGGGGGCTATTCCATGGCTTGGGATTTTGACAATGGTGAAGGGACACATAAAAGGATAGAGTGGATTACAGGATTTAACGAAGATCGATTGACTTGGGATGGTATTCCTTTGGCCTATAGAAATGATTTATCAAATTATGTTGATTTAACAACTGCTCAAGATGTAGGTGGAGATAAATTTTTTACTGGCAATTTATTTTATCCAAATGTAAATGGTGGGGATTATGATGGTGGCTATGGTAGGCTATTGGTTACCAGTGCTATTCCTGGCTTTGGGGGAAGGGTTCAGTATGTAAATGTAAACTCATTACCTTTTTTATCATCAACAGGCGGTGATCTGTCAGGAACATTGAGATTAATTGAAGGCCAACCTATAAGATTTATAGGTGATTCCGGCCAAACAGGATTTATAGGAGATCCAGGAAATGGGACAACTGCAATATCCATAACCGGAAATGTAGAGGCAAACCAATTTTTTGGGACATTAGCAGGAAATGTTACTAATGGGGTTAGTGGGGCTACATATATAAATTCAGTAGGCAATATTATACTTGTGTCAAATGGGGATTTGTTAAATGGTTATGGGACTAGATTTAGAGGGGGAGAAATATATTTAGAGCAAACATTGCCAATCCAAACATCGGAGGATTACTCTGTTTTGGTAAGAGATATTACAAGCGGAGCAATGAAGCAAGTGGCTATTTCCAGTATGCCTTATGTTGAAAACACAAGAGCTATTTCAGACTCTTATCAATCCGGTGGTTTAGCACTGTCTACAGGGAAATTTGGCCAATTAGCCGTGAATACGAGTGAGCCAGCCGGTAATTTTCATGTTAGAGGCACATCGTTTTTAGATGCTAGTTCAGGAAGCGGAGGAGTTCAATTTTATGGCGTAGCGGAAGGAAATACTGGTGGTATTAATATAGGCAGTGCAGCTGAAAATGTAGCCCCATCGACTAATCATTACCCATTAGTACAGGATGTCAATACAGGACTAATGAAACGCAGTTCAAAACGAGGGTTGTATGAAGGAGATGTTCCGGTATCACCTACAGGTGAGTTTATTTATGCAAGTCCTTCAACGCCTCAAAATGCTAGTATTAGTCTGGATAATGCAAATATTAGGATTTCTGGTAATAGGTTTCAAGGTTTGTACGCGCCCAGAGTTCGCGTTAATACTATAACTGATAATGACGAATTTGAAACCCCAGGATTAAATATAACCAGTTCGAGTTCGCTTGCCATTGCAGCAACGACTAATATGGGTATATCAGCTGAAAAGGAACTATTTTTTAATATGGGAGGTACTGGTTCATCAATTTTATTAGGTAACTATAATATTGGTGGTGTTGAAAGATTAGCTTTATCTGGTGCAAAAGTCGAATTAGTAGAAACTCCACCGGTTGCAACTTCAAACTACAGTTTACTTGTTAGGCAAGATAATGGAGGTGAATTAAAAACTATAGATGAAAATACTTTTATAACAAAGAATACAAGTACGCTACCACTAAACGAGGGTACAAATAATTTAGGTTTTCAGAAAAATTCAGATGATACGTTTACAGCTAATGGGTATATGAACATTAAGTCTGTTGCAGGTGCACCAATTGCCTCTATAGGAGAAGCGTACAATACATTTTACGGGGCAATGGTTTTAACTGACAATCCTGCGTACCCAGGCTATAATTATTTTGAAACACAAGATTTGTCCACTGGAAACAGGGCATCACTCAAAACTAGTGGAATAGGTTTTAATAGGGCTGATGGGTACTTGAATTTAATTCCCGAAAGCAGTATCATAGGAGGCCATAATGTTACATTTCCCACTCCCGTAACAAATGCAACAGTGGCATATACAAGCGACTTGGGTGATTACTTACCCTTGGCGGGAGGAGGAACCATAACAAACGGAAGTGGCAACAGCACTACCATGGATGGTTTAAGGTTAAGTTTTTCAACAGGCGCATTTCTTCAGCATGCAAACGGGCAAAAAGTCTTTTTTGGAGATAGTGAAGGTGAATTTCTAGGCATCCAAAGAAACAGGTTAAGTTTAACAGGTCCGGGATATTTAGGAAGTAAATCAGTTTCTATCGGAGCAAATTTATTAACCGATAACAGGGATTGTGAATTACCTAATGAAAGTGGGACACTATTAACAGAGAAATCTGGCGTTATACTAACTCCAAATGATTATTCGCCGCAAACAGGGAAAATTCATATTAATGGCACCATGCGTTCTAATGGTGTCGGTGGATATTATGGTGGTAACAGTAATTATCAGTTAGGCGTAAATGGTGAGGGGTTATATATAACACAAAATACAGGCCAATCCTATTTTGGTGGCAGTTCTTTATTGTTCCAAGATTCAAGCAATCCAAAAGTTTTTACAGGCTTTGATGCCGGGCGAATATTTTTCAGAAACACGGTTGGGGACACTCACCATATATCCATTGTTAGACCATATCAGGGTACTTTAACTACTGGGGTGGATATAGAATTACCAGGGACAAGTGGGAGGCTTTTAACTGAACAACTCGCTGCAAGTACTTATACTTTGCTGGTAAACACTTCGTCTGCGGCTCCGGGGCCAACCTCCACAGGTGTAAAAGGCCAGATCATTGCGGCAGATGGTTATCGTTATGAATGTATTGATACCAATACTTGGGTGAGATCCGCAGTAGAAACAACATGGTAATGGGTAATATTTTAATGATCGTAATGGGTGGGCTGGGGATCCTCATTTACAACCTATTCAAAGCGAAAGAATATATTGCTACAAATTCATTTAAACCGGATATTTTCATGAAGGAAAATTTTGCCATTTGGCTTTGGGCATTTTGTGTAATCGTCGTTGCTAGCTTGATTTTATATATTGAACCAAAGGCCAACGATGTAATAAAAAGCCTTTTCGGCTTAGACTTGGCCAATACGAAAACGGGATGGCTTTTATTTGGGATTGGTTTATGTGGTTTGTTTAGAAATATTAAAAAATAGAAAGAAGCACGGTTTATTATCGTGCTTCTTTTGCTTTCGCTAATGATTTAATAGGCTATTAAATTAATGGAGCGTCAAATCTCAACGTACAAATCGATTTAAAAATTTGCATGATTCGATTTGGTGAACATAAATCCCCAACCCGTAATTGCAAATGAAAAAAATAGTGGAACTTGGGCGTTTGGTCCAGGGATTATGATTTTAATTTAAATTTAAGGGGATGTGTCAGGATTTGGTTTTTCTGCAGGAAACGGGACGCACTCAGCCCTCAATTCACTGTTAGTTGAGGGAAGTCGCCGCGAATACTCACTTCTGGGTAAATTCAGATCTGACTAATCAGTTGTGATAGTTTTTATTAACATTGTAGCATGCGTGGACATTTTGATAATTTACACTGATAAAATTTATTTAATGGGGGTATTTCCTGAAAATGTTGCTAAATTCCGCAATCTAAATTATTCTTATGCTCAATCCCATTCAATCAGGCGCTCTGCCATACCATTGTTTTTCCGGTAAAAGTGTCCGGTTTTTACAACAGGAGGTTTCAGAATCCGATTATCGTTTCACATTATAACATGCCTAGATTTGAAGTCCGAAATTTTTATTTTAAAAGCATACCATGGAGACTGCATCCTGATCAAAACTTTTGATAGTTCGGAGCAGCCATTCAACATATTGATTGACGGAGGTCCCTATGAAACTTTCGATTACCATCTGATGGATTTGCTCGATGGGATCGGAACCATTGACTTATTGGTGCTGACACATATAGATGCTGACCATATCGAAGGCCTTACCAATTTTATCGATAGTACGGTATTTGACGGGATCGATATAAAATGTTTCTGGATAAATTGTGCCAACCTATTGCCTGCCCGGATGGATGGAGATAAAATCGCATACAAGCATGCGATCACAATGGAAGAATTGCTGATAGACAAAAATGTGCCGAAAGAAAAGTTTTCACGAAAGATCACCGACCAAACGGATTTCGATATTGGGAATGGGATAAAAATAGAGGTGCTGTCCCCGCCTGAGGGAATAGTTGATCGGGTAAGTGAAAAATGGCCCGTTCTTTCAGGTGAATATCTGGAGAAAATCCAGGATATCAAAGTATCCGGCGGCAGGGAATCCCAGCTGAAAAAAGGCGGGCTGGAGGATCTGGCAGCGACAGAGTTTAAGCATGCAAAGGAAATAGAGGATGACCTGTTTAACAGTTCTTCCATTGCATTCGTGATTTGGGGTATTGACTTCAGTTTTTTAGCACTGGCCGACTCAAGGGCTGAGATAGTAGAACAGAATTTGAAAAAAAGGAAATATAATGATGGTGACAATAAGCTCATTGTAGATTATGTTAAGGTCTCCCATCATGGCAGCCACAATAATACATCAAACGCATTACTTGGCCTGATTGACTGCGGGAATTATATTTTTTCCACGAATGGAGGTACGGGAAGAAGCAGGCATCCCTCCCGGGAAACAATAGCAAGGATTTTGTACCATCCGGGACGGGATCTTACCAAAGAGGTCAACCTTTATTTTAACTATCCCTTACCGGAGATTGAACTAAGCAGCGGAAAAATTTTTACGGGAGATGAAATGAAAAAAGCAAAAGCAAACGTTATCGACAACATAACCCTGATCCCTTAAATATGCCACATAAGCTACTTAATAAATGCTGCGTGAGAACGGCTATCTTAATTGACGGTGAGCGGGCCAACCAGGGGACCGGCGTTATACTCAAACATGAAGGTAAACATTTTGTCCTGACCGCTGAGCATTGCATACACGGGGATACCGGACAATACCGTGGCCTGGATCCCGGAAATATAATCCTGGAATACCAAACAAGTTATGACCAGGATGTATTTATACCGCTTGTGTTAAAGCGGATTGCCGATATCAATGAGCGGTATGACTGGGCGCTGCTGGAAATTGAAGATCCCGAAATGGATTGTGACCACATGGATATACTGGTGGGTGAGAAGTTCCTTACTGAAGAACGGGTATATTTCAGGGGATACCAGGGAATTAACAGCGCTGCTCCAAGGACCTGGGATGCAAAGGTCATTGACCTTGGAGAGGATGAGTTTAAGATATCGCTGACCCAAAAGACCTTCAGCCAATCAGGCACCCAGGGTGCCGCTGCTGCCAAGGGACTATCCGGAAGCGGGGTATTCATTATCCGTGCAAAGACTGTCTACCTCATCGGCCATTTGAAGAGCGTTGTTGGTACAAAGGCATTAAATGATGATATCCATTGTTGCCGGGCAACCAATTTTAAAAATACACTTGCCAAGAGCTTTGTAGACCTTGGGGATATCGATAACATCAGGCTGTGGGAGAAGGCAGCCGAGAAAAAAATTACCGAGGAGGATGTGAAATCCTGGATAGAGAATAATGACAGGCATTTCAATGACCTGCTAAGGAAAACGAAAGTCCTTACCTCCGATGAGGAAAGAGCCGAAGAGATGGCAAGGCGCAGGATACTGAATTTTTTGGATAGGGAATACCGGAACCACAATATTTCCGGATGGGGAAACCTGATCTCGCAATATAACGAGACTTCTAAAAGTTTTGAAGAGTCGGTGAGGGACCTGTATACCCGGACCGTTGGCAGCCCGAACGAAGCAAAAGACCTTTTAAGGAAACTGGAGGCCGAATTTACCGAGCACATTAAAGATCTGGTAGGGGACAAGTCCAACAAGCAGACCATAGAATTGGCCAGGCACAAGGTTACCTGGTGGTTGATGAACTGTTCATTTGATTTTAGGGATTGATATGATAGAGGTAAAATTAGATTTAAAAGGAATCCCTGTTCCCATACGGTACCAGCCGATCTACAAGATCGTAATGCTGCTGGCGATACTCCGTTATGGTTGCCAGAGGCCGTATAATGCAAACCTGTTAAAACTGCACCTGTTCATGTGGGGGCTTAGGGATGAGGCAAATTTTGCGGTATTGATGGATATTAAAACAAAAAGAAGAACCTCCGTCGTACCCTGGGTATTTGAACCGGCAATGAATAAGGTAATTACGCTCGCGGTTATCAATGGCCTTTGCGAAAGGGAGGTCAAGAACAAATTTCTGCAGGTAAGTATTCTTCCGGAGGGCCTAAGGGTGCTCGAACGGATAGTGGAACTGGATGTTTTCACGCCGGAAATCACGAAGATAAAAGATATCGGGGTACTGCCTCAAAGTACCATCACCGAAGTAAATAAAAACTGGGAGCTTATTTAACATGATAAAATTAAACAGATTAAGGCTTGAGATTATTTCATCAGATAATACTGGTAATGATAAATATGGCTTCGACATTCCATTTCACAGTGGACTCAATATCATTGCGGGTGAAAACTCCAAGGGTAAATCAACCATCGGGTCATGTATCTACTATGCGCTGGGGATGGAAGAGCTGCTGGAACTTGGTGCTTTAAATGAGAAGGCGCTTGGCAAGGCAGTCAAGAAAGAGTTTGAATTAACGGCGGATGATGGCACGGTTACCTCTTATAAGGTTCTTTTTTCGAGGATTTATTTAGAAATCCAGAACCATAGGGGAGAGATTGCGACCATATCACGGTTTATTAACTCAAATGATTTCGACATAAAAGGAAATGACCAACAAACCAAGAAAGTACGGATTTACCACTGCTCTTTCGATGATATTGGTCCTGGGGGCAGGTCGACCCCACTTTTTATGAGGAACCATCGCAACAATGAGGATGATTATGGGTTTTACCACTGGCTTGCTGAATTCATCGGCCTGGAAATCCCGGAAGTCCTGAATACATCCTCAAAAGGAAGAAGCCCGCTGTACATGCAGGCAATTTTTACCGCCATTTTTATTGAACAGACAAAGGGCTGGTCTGATATCATGGCGACCATGCCCTATTTCGGTATTACGCGGCCCAAAGAAAAGGTATTTGAGTTCCTGTTGCAACTGAAAGAGTTGGAGGTTGCCACGCAACGGGATTTTGTGGAAAGGAGAGAGAAGCAGATTACCCATAAATGGGATTTGGCTACCAATAGGCTGGACCTCCTTGCATCTGAATTCGATGGTGTGCTCAAAGATTTACCGGATAGTATCACCGGGGATCCCGATCTTTTAAAAACGGTCTCACTGTTTGTGCTCGATGACGCTGATAATATCCAGAAGACCATCTCCTCCCTTCACGGTAAGTATAGTGCTGAATTAGCCGGGCTTTTGGCTACACCGGTGAAAAAGGTAGGGGAGAATAAGTCGCATATCAGGGAACGCCTCGAGGAGCTCTACGGACTGCAGCAGGATTTCATGAAGAAGTATGAGGAGTTTGATGTAGCCCTGAGTGTACAGAAAAACCAGCATGAAAATATATCCAAACATTTATCGGTAATCACCAGGGAACTTTCAGCGCATAAGGGAATTAAAAATGTCATTGAGGATTCACTGATCGTTTCAGATGTTTATGACAGATGCCCGACCTGTAACCAGAGCGTTTCAGATGATCTGATGAAGGAGGAAGGCGTTACAATCGAAAAATATACCCTGGATGAGAACATTTCCTATCTGAACGGTCAAAGTGATATGATCAAACGTTCAATAAGTTCTTTGGCGGAGGTCATAGCGGAAAAGGAACTTATGCGCAGGTATTACCTTAACAAGCAACGCCAGTATGAGGAAGAGATCAAAATCATATTGAGGGAACTTATAGAAGATGACCGTGATTATTCGGATACCGATAGTCTGAACAGGGTGAGGCTGGAGAAAAAAGTCAATGATTTCCGCTATGGTCAACAGCGGTTTGAACGGTATATCCAGGTATTGAAAGAAATTGCTTTGGAGTACCAGGATGTCCTTAGGCAAAAAGCAGGACTTGAAGGCAGCAAACAGGAAGACCTGCGGAAGCTTGACGCCTTTGAGGCTATTTTTAAAACTGATTACCTGTTCCCTTTTGGTTATTCGAGCAATCAGGCCTTTAACATCTATATCCAGAAGAACGAGCCGTTCAAATATTTTCCGGTTTTTAAAACATCCAGCACCAGTGATCTGCCGCAGTCGATCAAAACCAATTCATCTGCATCGGATTTTGTGCGTACCATCTGGGCCTATTCACTGTCCCTATTGGTTAATGCGCCTAATCATCCAGGGCTGCTGCTATTGGATGAACCCGGCCAACATTCCGTAAAAAGTGTGAGTTTGAAAACGTTGTTTGAAAAAACCGCGGCCATAAAAAACAGGCAGACCATCATTTTAACCTCGTTTCAAAAGGTGCTTTCAAGGCCTGGCGAGGCGCAGGAAGACAGGATGGACCTACAGGACCTCATTGCGGATTTGACCGAACGGACCGACTACCATATCTACCGGTTACCAACCGAGGGCAAAAGCATAAATATTTTATAAACAAATGATTTTAAGTGTTGTGACCATAACGTAAGGGGACAGGAGGCAATTTAACGCAAATGTGGGTCGGATCGGTTTTATGGGTAATATGTCCCGGATGTTTTTTTGAAAGAACAATAAAATAACCGCGGCGATTGGTCTGGATTTCAGTTCCCTGGCCATTTTCTTCCAGCTCCACATAATTGCAGGCAACTGATTAAAAATTTTCGCTATTTATTGATTAATCTAAATTAACATATATGTGCTTGACAATGCTTCCCGGCCTGGAAGTGGCCAGCTGTTCAGTAAAGGATCTGCTGCATGCCGGAAATATGGCTATCGGAAAAACCAACATCTGTGGGAAGTTAACGATACCCGAATACCAAAGGTCCTACGTTTGGGGAGAGAAACAGGTCTTAAGGTTATTAAACGATCTCAATGGCCACAGCGCTGAAGCGGATTATTATCTGGGCAGCCTGATTCTCCACAGGACCGATGGAAAGCTGAATATCATAGACGGGCAGCAGCGCATTACAACCCTGCTTATCCTGCAGCAGTTTCAGCAGGATGCAATAGCTTCCGGCATTATATACAAATCCCCGGTAAGCATGGCCGGTATACAGGGCAATATCAAAATGCTAAGGGGAAAGTTGGTTTCGGGCAAAATTACCATCGCTAATATAGACCTTGGGCGGATCAATGTAACCCTGGTTGTGACCGATAGCGAGGATCTTGCCTATACGTTTTTTGAAACCCAGAATACAGGTGGTAAACGGCTGTCCGGACCGGATATCATCAAATCCCACCACTTAAGGGCAATCCGTCCAGCTGCGCAGATGAACAGCAAAGCTGTGCGCTGGGAATCCAGGGACATGGCGGTTATAGGCCATGTAATCAGCCTGCTCGCCAAGGCGAGGTTCTGGGATGCACTTGAGCGCAGGGAGTTTCCTTCCTACCGGGATAAATTAGCAGTTAAGGAAAGCGTTGTCGGGGAATTTACGCAAAATACGCTCCATAATGGGCCTGACAGATCTTATCTTACCGTAGAGGTGGTCAAAGGACCGCACGGGGAACAGATGGGGTATATGAGTGGCCTCCCTGCCATACGCCAGCCCCTTTCCGATGGCAACAACTTCATGGATTACCTGGATGGTTATGCAGGGCTGTACGAACAGCTTTTCATTACCCAGGGTGATTACCGGGTAGATCCCCGGTTCCATTTGTTCCGTGATGCAGTTATAAACGGCGAAAACGGGACGGCTTTTTTAAAGGATCTTTTTGAACTGGGGGTTATTGTCTTTGTGAGCAGGTTCGGACTGAAGGATCTTTTCGGTTTTTCATTGTGGTGTTTCCGTTATATCTATTCCCTCAGGGTCGTAAAAGAGCGGACGGTCAGGGAAGACGGGGTATATGCGTTTGCCAGGGACATGAAGCTGCTGGACAGGATATTGAATGCCTTTAGCGCTGAGGGGCTTATCGAAAAGCTCAGGGATAAAGATTATACGATAAGCACGGCAAACTGCGGGGCTAACAATGTTAAAGGGAAATATATACTGATGCTGGGTAATTACTTTTCCGGCCAGTTTAGCAGGGAATCTATAGATACAACAGATTTTGACAACAAATTAAAAAAGGCGATACAATGGCAGATGAAAAAAGGTTCCTGAGTCAACTGGTCAGTATTTCAGCGCTGAGTGAGCGGAGCTTTGTTATCCCAACCTATCAGCGCCCTTACGTATGGGGAGTGGAACAGATTGAAAAGCTGCTTTACGATGCAATGCAGGCCTATTTGGTGGATCCTGAATCCCCGTATTTTATAGGGACAGTCCTTACCGAGCAGCGTGGGAAAGCGTTTGAACTCATTGACGGACAGCAGCGGTTTACAACGCTCTGGATGGTCGCGGCCATATTGCACGAGCTAAAAGTGGAGACGGCGATGACAGGCTTTCTACGGCTGGGCAAATCACTGAGGATCGATTTTGAGATCCGCAGGGAGGTAAGGGAATATTTTGAGCTGTTGGCCGATTTTCCTGCTGAAGCAGCAAGCCGATACAGTAAGGAAGATATCAAGGGGAAACCCTATCTGAAGCATATAACAGCGGGCCTGGCCACTATACGGGTGTGGCTGCAGGAACGTGCAAAAGACAAACAGGGGATGGGGCTGGACCTGGCGGCATTTGGGGATTTTTTGTTCACCCGCTTGATTATGGTTGAGAACCTGGCA
The DNA here is from genome assembly GCF_003852395.1 of Pedobacter sp. KBW01. Lineage (NCBI taxonomy): Bacteria > Pseudomonadati > Bacteroidota > Sphingobacteriia > Sphingobacteriales > Sphingobacteriaceae > Pedobacter > Pedobacter sp. KBW01. The sequence goes on along the minus strand of NZ_QAJQ01000023.1, from coordinate 32,076 downwards.
CCTGTAAACATAGACCTGAATAAGCTTTTTGCTACGATCAACAGTTCGGGTATCCAGCTCGAACAGAGTGACATCGTAAAGGCCAAACTGTTGCACGGTATCCCGGAAAGGGTGCGCTATGGGAAGATATGGGAGGCCTGTGAGAACATGGACGATTATTTTGAGCGGAACATACGCAAGATTTTCCCGCATACGGACTGGTCCAGGGTCGGGCTGCCGGATTTAGCCGGCTTTTTGCCGGGTGTTTATCGGTATTCGGATGATGGCGATGGAACAGGGAATGCATTGGAGGCGACCATAGAGTCGATATTCATGGGGACTGTCGTGGCTGAGGATATTGGCCGCGGACCGGAAAGAGAGCAGCATAATGGCTATTGCAGGTCGATCATACCGTTTAGCCAGCTGCTGATCCACGCCTACAGGATATATCTGTACAGGAAAGGGGATAAGGACTTTGGCCAAAGCTTTAATGCCACCAGGCTGATCCAGATCTTTGATGGGCTCGCAGGAAGCAGTGAAGAGGAAATTAGGGCCTTTTTGGAGCTGCTTTGGGCGGTGAGGTTTACTTTTGATAAATATATCATCAAATGGACTGCGGACCTGGACAGTAAACAGGAGTACCTGGAGCTGAGCCGGTTGGGCAAAAATGAAAAACATTACTTTGGCAGGAGCATCATGGATAAATCTGCTTCCCAGATGCTCCAGTCGGTGCTGTACTTCACGGGGGATTACCTCAGGCAGTACTGGTTGACTCCTTTTCTCCATCACCTGATGGATTTATCCCTTGATACGGGACCGGGGAGCGCCCGGGTTGTGGCGCTGCTCGAATCAATTGACAATGCGCTCTCGTTGAGCACCGACAGTGGCAGCGAAGCAAGCTTTGGCCTGATGGCAAACATAGAAAATAAAGCCTTTAGCATGGATAAATACCTTGAACGGCCTTTGGGTACGGGTTTTTACCGTTATTGGTTCCAGAAACTGGAATATGTACTCTGGAAGACCTGGGAGGGCAGGACTGAAAGCCGTTTTAAGGTGTTCCGTATTACCTCAAAGAATTCCATCGAGCATATCTTTCCGCAGAAACCGGAATATAGGGAGCCCATGGAAAAAGACAGCCTGGATAGTTTTGGTAACCTGGTGCTGCTCAACGTGAGCCAGAATTCGGAGTACGGAAGGAAGCAGGTCAATGTCAAACGTGCGGAATTCGAAGGTAAAGGGACCTTTGATTCACTGAAGTCACAGGTGATTTTTTCAGGTTATGACCACGGGGAATCCTGGGACGAGGGGAAAATCCTGCAGCACCGCAATAAAATGATCAGGCTGTTGGAAGCCCATTACCGGGGTGAATTAAGCCCGCCCGCTGATGTGTCCCTGTCGTTGGAACCTATTGATGATGATGAAACCAGCGGACTTCAGGAATGATAAAAGTAATCAGGGGAATGGGTAGTTGTCCGCCTGTTGACACACCTGTTCCCCAGGATTTAAATACCTCCATACATGAATATTTTAATTTCTTTTTTGAAAGATCTTTGGTCACGGGTTCGGTCACTTTTTACCAGGCCATATAAAAAACTCATTGCCGGAAACATGCCCCTTTATGATATCGGGGAAATAATCATGGCAAAGACCGGCAGGGACTTTTTACTGGAGGGTAATCTTGTGGCCATTGCCGGCCGGGCTTTACACGGGATAGGCTTTGAACTGTCCACGGATAAAGCTGTGGTAGCCAAAAACTGCCGCTTGCTTATGGAGAAAAAAGTGGCAGTCCACAGGAGCTCCGATGAAAATGTCATTGCCATTTTCTGCGAACAGGTACTCAGGGTCGTTGAGCCGCCAAAGGCGATTTACGATGGACTGATCAGACAGGCCACTGCAGACCTGGCAATGGTTGGGGATGTCCTAAGGGATTATGAGCGCGAGCCATTCATACAGGAGCTTAATGCGGGAAAAAGGGAAAATGGCCGTGCCCACAGTGAATATACCATGGACCTGTTCTATAAACGTGCGAGGGAAAAAGCCCGCGAAATTCGGGAGTATATCGCCCATGGTGCAAAGGAGATTGCCATTACCCGCTCTGGCCGGTACTATGTGGAACAGGTGAAGAAAGGCATTATCTATCCCCAGATGGAAAAGCAGTTGCAGTACCCCTACATGGATGGCATTGTCAGGTTTGGAAAGCTCGAGTTTGAAGTCGACCTGGAAAGGATCGACCATAAAAAAATCAATCCGTACAAAAACAAGATGTTTGTCTTCGATTTTACCGGTGATATCCGGACAGCCAGCCACCAGGTGCTCGACCGGGAAATCCTTGAAAGGCTTGACCATATGAAGGTCATCGCTGAAGTTTTAAAGGAAATTGCCAAGATCCCGCTGCTTAACAAGCGTACGGAAATCTTTAAGCAGCTTGCCGAAATGGCGGGCCGGGAACTGTGGTATGGCTTTTACGCGCTTGCCCTTCCGCAGGTTGAGGGGATTGTGGTGGAGCTTCTGGAGATTGCCGGCAATAACAGGAAGGACCTTAAAGCATTGCCCCAGAAAGCCGGCGTACTCAGGACGGTTGCATCCAATGGGGATTTCGATATGGACTACTACCAGTTTTACCTTCCGGAAAAGCGGAACAAGTTCAGCCACAGCGGCAAGGACATGGATATCAAAACCAAAAGTTTCCATATGATCCTTGATCTTAAGCACCTCCTGCACACCGCTGCCGGATTGCAAACTAACCTGATTTTTCTCAATAATATGGCCAATGAAGGCAGTTTGGGCATTAACCATATCGGCGACCTGGTTAAAATGATCCGGTTGATGAAACAGGAAGAAGGTCACGCGCATTATAAGGAAGTAAAGGGCAAACTGGAACTCCTGGTGTACCTGGACCTGATAAACAGGTATGACCTGGTATATCTGGTCAGGGAGCTGTCCGGGCTGCTCCTGATAAAGCTCAAAGAGTTTGACAAGGCGCTAGAACTGGGGGCATACCTGGAGAAATCAGGACCGCTAGCCTTTTCAACCCTTTCCAATGCCGAAACTGCATCCAAAATCGATTTGATCCTTAAGGCTATTGAACGGACTCCTTTCAGTGAAGCCCACAAATTTATAATGGACATTTATATATTCGCCATGAAGTTCCCCAGGGTGTTTGCTGATCTCCCGGACGAGGTAAAAGGAGCTTTCAGGGAATTGCCGGTGCGGCACAGCAGGGTCTGGCCAAAACTGGGGATGTTAAGCAAGGTATATAAGCCGGATATAATTGAAGATTACCTGATGGGCAAGAAAGAGATGATGACGCTTCTGGGAAATGCAAAAAAGTAAATACTTTCATGCCGGGATAGGGGGATGGCTTTGGTCTGGCTGGCCAGAATAGGTAATGTAAGCGGAAAACCACAATCGCAATCCAATGGCCTGCCATATTTCCGCATCCCGATAATTCTTTTAGTTTTGTAATATCAATTTAACCAAAATGTATGCGCATCTCAAATTTCTCTTTTTTCCATTCCCCTTATTTTTATAGCCCCTGTTTTTAGGGTAACATGATAGTTGGTCAGGCTTTGTCCATGGCATTTACATGTTTAGCGCCGCGGGTGGAACAAACTTTTAGAAAATCAAATATTAATTTTAATGAATTACCTGCAATGGAATAACCTGATCGGAGACCTGCTTTTTTGCGAAGATGCGCAAGGGAAGATGGTGTCGCTACTGGTCTCAAAAGATGAGCTCATACAGGCTGCGCGGAAGGGGTTCAATACCGGGGATGAAGTTACGGGTGAGGATATCCTGGAAGATTTCAAGCAGGCCTGGAGGCAGGGATACCCTAGTAAATCACCAATAAGGGGGCTTGTCGAAAAGATAAACTACGAATACCGGCATGGGGATGATTTCCACAAGCGCGGGCAGTCATTCTTCGGTAAGGTCAATGATATCCAGTACCCCGTACATTATCCGCCGGCGCTGGTGCATCTGGTAGGCGTACTCATGGCGGTACTGGACCGCAATGAGCAGGGCAGGTATAAACGGGTATGTTTATTTTTCGGGATTCCGGCTAATTTTTTTCCTTCGATGAACGAAGGGATGAATTGGAACAAGGCCTGGGATGGACTTGTCTGGTGGGCAAATGTGTATAAAGCAGGCAGTCTGGGACTGTTGCCGGATAAAAGCCTTTCCTCACAGAAGTTCCAGTATATGGGGAAGCCCTATACCCATCTCCTGCTTTCCAGAAAACAGGTTCTGGATTTCTACAGGTACCTGTTTTTAATGGACCAGGAACCCAATGCTGAGGTATTGGACAGCGTTCTTTTCGAGTGCTTTCTCAAAGTAGCCAAACGGAAGGAGTTTCTGGATATCGTTTCCTCACCCAGCTGGTCGGAGGATAAGGGTATCATATTTTCCATACTGAAAGCCTATTACCAGCAGTGGCAGGGGGATGTAGAGCTGGAAGAAGACGGGGAGCAGCGGTTTTACCAGTCACGGAGATTGCGCCTGTGCTTCAGTGTCGGCCGTGATGGGTATGCGGAATTCAGTTTCAGGTTCCGTGATTCGTTGTTCGGCGACGCCGGGCTGAGGATCAATGGGGCGGATGTGGAAATCTTTCCCAACCAGTGGTCTTCCGCTTTGAAATGCAAAAGTTTTTCCAGACAGCAGTACCGGGATAACCAGGTTGGCCTGAAAGTGGTGTTTTCCCCGGTTGAAGAAAGGGTTTTTGTATTCTGTAAAGGTGATAAGGAGGGACTTGATCCTTCCGTATTGCTGGAGGCCCAGCATATACAACCGCTGGGCAGGCAATATTTGCTTGCCAGAAAAGATACCGTTGAGGAGCTGTTCGCATGGATCTACAGCAGTGGTGGGGTTTTAATTTCTGAGGACATCCTGGATGATGGAATGATCGGGGACTGGGAGATGTTCAGGTTCAATAACGGCTTTTCCGGGGCCTCTGATTCAGGGATTGCCAAGCTTTGTTTTCCGGCACATCAGTCACTTTCCTATGTCGGTGGATTGAACGCCAACAAAGGCGGTGAATTTATAGCGGGTTATGAAATCGGGGTAATCATGGACGGGGCGGCGGGTGAAGAAAAACTGGTCCTGCACGGATCAAACGGGAATTTTACTTTAGCTATTTCTGAGGACCAACGCTTTTTGATACCGGCCGGGATACCCGGCGGCAGCTATATGCTGGGGCTGGTCCCAGATAGTCCGCATGTGCATCTGCCCAATGGCGGGATATTGAAGATTGTCCCGCTTGAAGACGGCGTAAGGGCGGAATATCATGCAGGTGTCCTGGAGATGCCCTTAGTGCAATGCAGCGAGGAAGAGGGGAATTTCAAGGTAGCAAACAATCTTCTCAAAAACCCCGGTTTTGTCTTTTCCACCCCACCGCAGTTTGGATACTGGCACGCCAATGAGCTGTTGCCTGGGGGAATCGATGCGCGCTCCGGTGCTGCAATCCGGTTGCTTGAATATATCAGTTATATCTCCAGGCTGGATACCGGTAGCTTCGATCTCGCGGTTTACCGTATTTTTGCCGAACCCGCTGCGCTTAAATGGAATAAAAGTTTTGGCAGTTATACCCTGAATGCGCTTAAAGAGAGCTTAAGGGTAAATATCCAGTATGATCCGAAAGGCCGCGCCAAAACCCTGGAGGCAATCCCGCCATTTTTGGTCCGGCTGGGGAATTTCCAGAATTTCCCGATACCTTCATGGAATGCAATGAGGGCATTTGAAGGTTGCCTTTATTCACTTTGTGGCTGTTATTCGCTTTCGTTGCTGAAGCAGATCTCCGGGATATGCCTGCAGTACGGGGCTGAGCTGAGGATTTTCAGGGAGAGTAGTGACACCTCGTTACTGCCGCCCTCGGTGTATCTGTATGAGCGGAAAGGCAACCAGGCGACCCTGGCGGTATTAGCGCTGCTTGGACAGGCGGATTGCAAACCGAATTACACTTACATGGCAGGTTTACCGACTTTCGGGGAGTGGCTGGATATGCTTTTAAACCAACCTGACTTCAATCTCCACGTGACCAGCAGATATAAGATTTTCGACTTGTCCAGGGCGGGTTTTAATCCGGCTGTGGATACTGCATTGCAATATCCCTCACTTGCCCAGTATCAGGTAGAGCCCTGGAAATGGCACTATGTGATCCGCCTGGAAACCGATGGGGTGCATTATAACCGGGAGACCGGACCCCGTACGGGAAAATATTTTTTGTTACAGGCCGCAGGGACCGATGTCCTGGTTTACAACAAGGCAGTCAATGCTTTTTTTGTACCGGCCTATTACCGCTTGCCCGAAGAGATAGAGCGTAACCTGTTCCTGCATACAGGCAGGCTCCCGGAAACCAGGCGTCTCCCGAAGCCCGGGACCGAGGCCGGGGAAGGGGGGCAACCGGTACCTTACCTGGTTTACTCCGGGGTATTGATGAAGGCCGCTGAAAAAATTGCCCGGAGCCTGGGGCAGAATTTAACCATCTTAGAACAATAATATGATTGATCCATTCAAGTCCTTTGAGACAATTGTTACCAACTATAAAAATTATATCAAAACCGCTTTCTCCACGCGTTTTCCTTCTTTTGAGAAAGAGCGGGAAATGCTTTTGGACAGGGACGGGGTGCTTTACAGGCAGCCCTGGACGGAACTGCTGACGGAATACAGGTCTTCAAAAAAAAGGATAGCGGATCTTACTGAAAGGGATGTCCAACTCGATGGGGATGCATTGGCTTATTTTAAAGCACTTGCCACATCCGGGCTGTTTCCGGAAAACAACGAGCTTTACGAGCATCAGTTAACCATGCTCAGCGAGTCGGTGAAGGGCAATAACTGCATCATCACCTCAGGCACGGGTTCGGGGAAAACCGAGTCTTTTCTGCTCCCGCTTTTTGCCCAGCTGGCCAGGGAAGCCAGCCGCTGGAACCAGCAATATCCCCCTGACCGCGGGCAGGCTGGCAGGCAATTAACGGACTGGTGGATGCAGGACATGGACTTTAAAGACTGTTTTGACCTCAGGGAAGGGACCCTTGCCCCCCATATCCAGCAGCGTGGACATGAAAGGCGGCCGGAAGCGGTAAGGGCCTTGATCCTTTATCCGATGAATGCCCTTGTTGAGGATCAGATGACCAGGCTCAGGATAGCCCTGGATTCGGATGCTGCGAGGATTTTTTTTAACGGCGGGGATGCGGATGGCAGTGACCACCTGCTGAAAAACCGGATTTATTTCGGCCGTTATAACGGCAAAACACCTACACCTGGTCTGATACCGGTTATAGATGGGGATGACCCGGATAATCTGGAGGCCAAGGAGGGGAAAGCGCAGCGGCAATATGAAAGGTTAAAAGGTGAGCTTTGCGAAATCGGTGAAAACTTTGAAAAGGTGATGGCCTACCTGGATAAAAACCCGGATGGGCCAGGTGGGAAAAACAGCGATAAAAAGTATTTTTTCCAGCAGCTTGATGGCGCTGAGATGCGCTCGCGTTTCGATATGCAGTCCAGTCCTCCCGATATCCTCATTACCAATTTTTCAATGATGGGTATCATGCTGATGAGGGAGGCAGATTCCGGGATATTTGACAAGACCAGGGCCTGGCTGGAGCAGGACAGGGAAAATAATGTTTTCCATCTGGTGGTTGATGAGCTCCACCTGTACCGCGGAACGCAGGGCACGGAGGTGGCTTACCTGGTGCGGATGCTGTTGAAACGCCTGGGGCTAAGCCCGGATAGTAAACAGCTGCGCATTTTGGCTTCAAGTGCCTCGCTGGATCCGGAGGATGAAAAGAGCCTGGTTTTTTTGAAGGATTTTTTTGGGGTGGATTTCGATCCAAAGATGATCATCACCGGTAGCCAAAGGAAAACTGCCATTGAAGAATCCCCTGATGGTTATGACCTGGATGCATTGGCAGCGATTGCACGGATTTACGACTCCGGTAAGGAGAGTACTGATAGCCAGGAGTTTAGCGAAGCATGTGACAGGTTTTCTGGGGGGAATGGAGCAGAGGTGGATGGTGCGATCATTAAACTGGTACGCTCGGGGCTGAGGGATAAATTATTGGATGCATTCAGCAGTGACCAGTCTTTGGAGATCTGGAGCCCGTCTGATAACACACTCACTTTAGCAGGGAGGATATTCGGAAAGGATGCAGATCCGCAAAATATCAGGCTCGCAATGCGTGGCCTGCTTATTTTAAGGGGATTGAAGGATGCCAGGGATAGCTATAACCCGGAAGTTAAGGTGCTGTCTTTTCCGAGGCTGCGTTTCCATTTTTTTATTCGGAATATAGAAGGCCTTTGGGCAACTGCCGATATCAACGGGATCAGGGAAGAGTTTGCCGATCCGGCTGATTTGCCAGTGGAACTGCGCAGGACCATCGGCGAATTGTTCAGTAAACCCGATATCACCGATAAGAAAGGGAACCGTTTATTTGATATCTTTTACTGTGAAGTCTGCGGGACCACTTTCCTTGGCGGGAACCGGTTATATGTAGAGGCCGAAAATACGGAAACACTGGAAATGATATCGGTAAGTCCTGATATCGAAGGGATTCCTGAGCATGGCGCACAGACGAGGCTAGAGATGAGCAAATACCGCGATTATGTGATCTTTTGGCCGGTTGGTGAACAACAGTCCACTGACCGGATCGACTACACCTCGGGTGGATTATCAGGTGAGTGGCAGGATTATAACCTGAACAGGACCAACGGGATTTTAAGGGTCTATGATGGCGCCAGTGAGCACGCTGTACGCGGAAAGCTTTTTGTTCTCGCAGGAAGTTTGAGCGGCGATGGAAGGGACGAAAGTGCGCTGCCCTGTACCTGCCCGTCCTGCGCGATCAATTATAATTTGAAAAGGACAAGGAGGAGCCCTTTAAGGGCATTCAGGTCGGGTTTCGGCAAAACTACCCAGATCCTGGCCAAGGAACTCTTCCTGCAGTTACCGGATAATAAGGAAAGCAGGAAATTGGTGCTCTTCACCGATAGCAGGGAGGATGCGGCCAAGATGGCCTCGGCAATAGAAAAAGAGCATTTTACCGACTTGGTGAGGGAGACGATGATTTCCGTACTGTACGGGAAACAGGAAATAAAGGCAAGGGAAATTGCCATGGAAATGGATAGGCTTTCACCCGGTGCCCAGCTGACTGCGGAGATGCGGAGCGGACTGGTCAAAAAATTCGGTGCTGAACAGATTAATAAACTCTACAAACTCCATAGGGACAGATTTGATGACTTTGATGCGGATGCCATGCAGGCAGCTGAGTCCGGGTGGCAACAGATTCTGACGGGTGAGCCCAGTATACCGTTTGATGAGCTCGCTGTTGCCCATCAGGACAGCATAATGCAGATCATCAGTTCAAAGGGGGTTAATCCCCGGGGTACCAAAAGGGCAGCCCAGCAGGTGAACCGTACGGAGAAGGAGTGGTACCGGATATTTAACATTAACGAAAAACAGGTCGAGCTTACCGGGGAGGAGGTTGAAAATGCCGAGGTAAGGACTGATTCAAGGACCAGCGCGGCAAAGGCGCTTTTTGGAAGACTGTATTTCGGACTGGAATACAGCGGCCTGGCCTACATCGGTCTGAATAAGGATTACATTACCAGGATAGCCGCTTCCGAACGTGAACGGATATTTGCGTATATCCGTAAACTCGGGGATAATTATTATCATGAAGGTGCGGAGTTCAATGTCCAGGCAGCAACGGGCGGGGATGGCTGGAATGGCCGGGTCAAGCGGCTCATCCGGGAGCATGGGGAAGATCCCGATGTGGTTTTCCAGCGCTTCAGGGAAATTGGCCTGATTTCCGAGGAAGGCAAATTGCGGTTGCAACCGCTTGCCCTTTATCCTGTGGTGGATGAAAACCAGTTTTACTATGAGTGTACGAATTGTTACCGGCCGCATCTGCACAGATCGGGTAACATCTGTACTTTTTGTGACAGGACCTTAACCCTTTCCAGCCATAGGGTGGGTGAGCTCCGTAAGCGGAATTACCTGGCCATCAATGCCCTGGTCAATGAGCGTGATCCGGTACGCTTTCACTGTGAGGAAATGACCGGGCAGACTGATGACCAGTTTGAACGGCAGCGGCATTTCAGGAATATGGTATTGGATGAGGAAGGACCGGAAGTGGTACGGTCCATAGATTTACTGTCGGTGACCACCACATTGGAGGTCGGCGTCGATATCGGATCCTTACAGGCGGTGATGCTCGGTAACATGCCACCACAGAGGTTCAACTACCAGCAGCGGGTCGGACGTGCCGGAAGGAGGGGACAGGCCTATGCCTTGATCCTTACCTTTTGCCGGGGAAGGAGCCACGATGAGCATTACTTTAACCATCCCAAACAGATCACCAGTGATTCGCCGCCAACCCCGGTACTGAGTATCGACCAGATCCGTATTTTTCGCAGGGTGTTCAATAAATTCCTGCTCGGTTCAGCATTCAGGGACCTGAAGTTGTCCAGGGATGGTTTAAGCAGGAGCACGCACGGCGAATTCGGTCTTCCAGGTGATTGGGACCGCCAGCGGGGTCACCTGGTCCAATGGTTTGCCGATCATGCAAATGACCTGGAAGGTTATTGCAGGGAGCTAAGTTTCGGGACAGGGATAAGCTGGGAAAAAGTAAACCAGGGAGATTATTATCCCGGACAGTTTCTCGTTGAGCTTGACCAGAAGATCGGGGATGACAATCTCCCGGGGGAGGAAGTCGCGGACAAGCTTGCTGAAGGTGGAATACTGCCGATGTTCGGCATGCCCACCACGGTAAAAAACCTGTACCACGGTTACGATATGAAAAAGAATTCGATGCGTAAAATCGACCGTGACCAGTCCATGGCCATATCAGAATTCGCCCCGGGTTCAGAGAAGACCAAGGATAAACGGATTTATACTTCAATCGGTATTACCCCGGCACTGAATTTTAACAGGTATGTCCGCTATCCCGCACCGTTCAAGCGGGATGATAAGGCATTTAATTTTTCAGCTGAAATGATCCGTTGTCCCAACTGCAACCGGACCAGTACGGTTCCCCGGCAGTACCAGGATGCAATAGCAGGGGCAGGCCTTATCGCGGAACGCAAATCGGTGGTTTGCAGCAATTGCGGGTGGCCTGAAGCGCAGAGCTTTCCCATCATCATACCGATGGCGTACCGGACGGACTTTTCTTATGGCAAGGATTCCTCTGATGGGGCTGATATGGTATTTTCAAGGCCTGCGGTTTACGCTGAACCCAAAGATTATAATGAACCTGAGGATTTGGGAAGCGCCAAGGTTCAGATTGCGGATTCCGATACGGTCTGGCGGGTTAATAATAATGGCAACGGATATTTTGAATTTAAGAAAATAACGATAGAAAAGACCGTTAGTAAGGGGAAAACAAGCTATCCTTACCAGCTTAAAGAGCAATGGGTGCTGAGCAATCCGCATGTTGGCAATGGTCTTTCGGTGATAGAAGAAAACATTTCGATCAAAACGGCCCTTGCTGCGAACAAAATAACCGAAGTGGTCAGGATAAGTACCGAAACAATGGCGCCCGGGGTGTATTATGACATGTTCAGCGTTGATTCTTTACGGCCCACAGGAGTGAAGTCTGCTGTATATTCAGCGGCTTTCATGATGCAAAGGGCAATAGCGGTGTCGATGGATGTTGATCCTACGGAAATTGAAATTGCAGAGGTCGGTAAAAACAGGCAGGGGGTTCCGGTGATTACCCTGGTTGATGAATTGCCGAATGGATCAGGTTTTGTCCGCCATGGTTACAATGAAAGGGAAGAAATTATTTATGGCCGTATCTTTGGGCAGTTTCCGGTAGAGAACAACAGCTTTTTTGAAGGGATCAGAAGTGATGGGCACCGGGAATGCAATAGCAGCTGCTACAAGTGCCTAAAGGTTTACCGTAACATGAATTACCACGCGCTGCTGGATTGGAGGCTGGGGATGTCCTGGCTCAGGTGCCTGACCGACAATACCTATGCTGTGGGTATGGATGGGGATTTTGGTTATCCGGAACTGGATAACTGGTCTGGGATTGCAGGGAATGTCGCAATGGGCCTGGCAGAAGCGTTTGGAAGTGGTGCTCCAATTTCCAGTCCATCGGGAAGGATCTGGGGATTTACGGCCAGCCGGAGGCCTGTCATCATTGTCCACCCCTTATGGGATACAGAGAGTATCCAGCATAGCTGGTTAGCCGAGGAAATGGCCGGGCTGGAAAAAGAGCTCCGTGGCGGTAAGCTTACCAGGCCATTGGTTACTATTGATACCTTCAACGGGCTCAGGAGGCCTGCAAAATGTAAAAGCTGGTAATGGAGATAATAAAAACCGAAAAATTGAAGCAGGAAGTACCGGACCATTTCTCTCCCTCAAGACTGGGATGGATATTGGCCTGCCCACTGCGCGCGCGATATGAAAATCCGGCCAATGCAGGTTATTATGGCGCAGGGGGCAAAAACTTTCCCGCAATGCTGGGCAACGTGGTCCATCAGGTCCTGGAGCAATCCAATTTTGGCAAGATCAACAGCCAGGAAGACTTTGAACGTTATTGGAACGGGTACGAAGAAAAACAGTTGCCCTCAGGACTGATGGGTAAGGTCAAAAACTATGGAAAGATCAGGTACTTTACCGCAAAACAAGCTGTCAAACCGTTGGTAAGCCGCTTTGGAACGGGAGGTGCGAAGCCCGTGCGGATTGAGAAAACGCTGCTGGATAGGGATACGGGGATAAAAGGCCGCCCGGACCTTGTTGTTTTTAAAGGCGGTGTTCCGGTAGAAGTCAAAGACTACAAGAGTGGTGCCCTGTTTGAAAGGCCATTGGGCGGGTCTGATGAGCTGGGCTATGACCTGCTCAGGCTGGAATACCGCCAACAGTTGCTGAGTTATGCACTTTTGGTCTATTCGGAATATCAGGTTTTCCCGCAGACCCTGAGCATTGTGGGCGTGGACGGGGAGGAGGTTTCGTCTTCTTTCCGGCTGGAAGAGCTCAATGAATGGAAAGGCAGGGTGCTGAAGTTGAAGGAAGATGTCAGCAGCCTGCCGGGTCAGGAGCTTGCAATACCGGGCGCGGATAATTGCAGGCACTGTGTTTATAAGCCGGGCTGTGAATTTGCAGTGCAGGACACCGGCTACCATTTCAGGGATTTCCGGGGTATAATCAAAGAGGTGGTTTTGCCGGCATTTGGCAATTTTATACTCATCCTGGAAGATGGCTGCAGGGTTTTTTGCAGGAATATCACAGACCGGGAAGATATTGTGCTATTGGAACCCGGCGCCGCAGTATACCTGACCAATCTGTATCCATTGGAGAAACAACCCGGATTTTTGGTTTTCAGCGCTTATTCAAGGGTTTTTGTTTCAGCGGATGGTCAGTCGACGAGCACCCGCTCCATATAACAATCCAGGAAGGCTTCGGTTACACCCTGGATTTTTCTGCGCTGGCAAAGTGAATAAAGTTCTTCCACGGCTGAATACGGGAAAAAACGGATGTTGAGTTCCCTGAATTGCGGGTGGTTGGCCTCCTTTACCACTTTTGCACGGTCGGAATCGTCAGCAACAATGACATACCTGATGCCCTCAAGGCCTATGAAAAGATCCTTGAATTTTTTCATCCTTGTAAGGCCGCTGGTTACCCCGGTCGAATGCTCAACTTCCATGACCGCAGGCATTAATTTTCCGTTCTTAAACCAGATACAGTCAATGAGCAAAGCTGCCTGGGCGGCATCCTGGTAGGCTGTAAGCAGTTTTTCGTCCTGTAGCCGCGCAATGACACCTTCCAGTTCACCGATTTTTTTGTTCTGGTAAACAATTCCCTTGTCATTCTGTGCGATCCAGGTCCTGAAGTTTAATTGCTTGCCTACAAAATACAGCGCAATCTGGATCTGGGCATGCCTGCGCTGGATATCGATGTCAATCGGTTCAACATGGTACTCCGAGGGAAGGACCAGTGCATCATAGGTAATTTCCTGTGCTGGTATCTCGGAGATGACCACGTCGGTTTTTTTTTCCTGTAGGATGCCACCACGGTGCGGATCATCCGGTGTCCATAATAAATGTTTGTGTCCTTTTTTGATCTGTGGTTTCCCGCCCTTGGTTTCAATCCTGCCTGGATAAGAAAAATAGAACTGCGGGGTATAGGCCAACAGGGCTTCCAGTACACTCCTGGTATTGTAGCTGCCTGCAAGTACCCTGTCAAAATTAATCGGCTGGTTTGGAACCATGGCGTTTGCGATCCGCCATATCAGTTCAGCCGAGATAGGTTCAATCTTTTTACCCAGCGGACTTTCATTTTTAGCAGGATTCCATCTGCGTATCCGGATAGGGCCTTCAGGAAGTTCAACGCCCACGATTTCAATAAGACCTGTGTTCCTTTGTTCAATATAATTGTAGGTAGCTGATTTATCAAGCTGGTTGATGAAAGCGACTATATTAGCCGCTGTGAGTTTCTTCATATTTCGGAGCGTTAACTGTTGATTCAAGGTTTTTGATAAAATCTGCGATTGTACTGGCGAGGCCTTTTGCCGCAAGGAAGGGAACACCGTTCCCGATGGTCTTAAACATATCCGAAAGTGAAATTTCGCCGGGTATGATAAAGTCTTTTGGCAAGGATTGCAGGGCCAGGCTTTCCGCTACCGACAAGCGCCTGGGCAGGAAAGGGTGGAGGTGCACCTCATTGTTGCCATAGGCTACGGTAGGAGAGTATCTCCAGCGGTGAAGCCGTTTATAGGATTTTTTCTTATCATCTCCTTCCGCAATGGCCATGAATTTAGCAAGTCCGGCACGGGGCTGGAAGTAGTTTGAAGCATTGGGATGTTTCTCTACCTCATTTTTGTCAAACCAGTGCTGAACGGTCAGCTCCTTGGTAATATCTGCGGGCATTTCCCTGTCGGCTCCCTCAACATATATATCCTGTAGCGGCCAGGGGTTCTTAAAGATTTCTTTTTGGTCAAAAACCGTGTGCGCAGACCAGTTAAATCCATCAATGGTTTTCTGGAACTTGGCGGGCTTAACATACCTGGACAGGAAGTTTTTGTGGAAACCTATCAGGATTATCCTTTGCCTGTCCTGCGGTGCGCCGTATTCAATGGCGTTGATCAGGTTTTCAGTCAGGTAATACCCGTTGCTTTTCAGTTTCTCTTTGAGCATTTCAAAAAACTCCCGGTGCTTGAGGGTACGGTAGAGCCCTTTTACATTTTCGAAGAGGAAGAAATCGGGTTTGGTTTTCGTAATCAGGTCAATGTATGTTCCTGAAAGCTTGCCGTTTTCACCATGCTTGCCCTTATTCTTGCCACCGACCGAAAAGTCCGGACAGGGCGGCCCGCCGATGAATCCGGTAATTTCATATTCCCCCTTTGCATCCTGAAGGTTATTGGTGAGTTTTTCAAGTTCCTCAGGTTGGGTATACTGGACTACATCCTTCACTTCATAGCCGTATTTCGGTGCTTTGGAACCCATTTCTTTCCTTGCACCTTTATATATATCCATAAATGGCTTATGGTATTCGTTGACAAATAGCGTGTCAAACTCGCCCGTTTTTTCAAAACCCAAATCCAAGAATCCCGCTCCAGCGAAAAAGGAAAATATGCCTGTTTTCTTCATCATAAACCCAAATATACAAACTGGTAATTACAATTGCTCCCAAATTGCAGAATTACCGGTATCCTCGTTGATTTATAGGCTGAAATAAATTATCGTGCCTGTTGCAAAAGGAACATGCAGGATGGGTATGCATCCATACATTGTTGCCGGTTGTGCTGCCCAATTGGCCTGCAAAATAGATGGCACTGTGTTTTCAGGTACTATACTATTGTAGCTGCCCGGCGAAACCGTCCCTGTCATCAATGGCTACTTTCTCCCGGCTGCAAATGCTGTTATACGCAGATTGGCAGATATTGAGCACGGACGGTGAAGACCTTAGCTTGCTGCCGGTTTCCAGGAGTGTAGGCAGGGCCTTGGTGGTTCCGTAATGGGCGAGATATTCAATTGCCCTGCGCAGTTGGGGATATTCGAAACCCGCATCATAGCTTAGTTTATCCATTATGCCAAGGACCCAGTCTTCATCTTCCGGCTTTCCTATTTTCACCAGGGTACGGAAGGGTCTCTCCAGCTGGTGTTTTGCGTGCGAGCCGGGGATATCCATTTCAGCGAACAGGCCGGTTGCAATCTCCCTTACTTTTTCCCTCATCCAGCTTCCCCCGATGTCCTCTGCTGTTTCAAGGAATACCTGGAATTCATAGCGGTCGCTTTTGGTACCACCCAGGTATTTTTTGAAATAACAGTCCGCAATACCCTGCGCCAGGCCTGGATCCAGAAACCTGACTTTTTTCATCAGATTGTTATGGGTATGCTCCCCCTCAAGCAGAAAGTCTGTGCCGTTGAAGTACCAGCTGACAATTTCCTGGTGTCTGTGTGCCTCACCCATGTAATAAAAAGTACCTGCCAGTTCAAAGGCAAGTGTTGCGTCCCATTGGTAACGCTTGTTTTTTGACAGTGCTTCCTGGATATAATAAAGTAGCGGCAAGGCCTCAGTGAGGTGGAAGCGCCTGACTGCTTCAAGTAGTGTATGGGCCGTCGGGGTATAAAAAGGGCTGGGGAACTGTTCCTGGCGAACCAGGTCGATAAACTTGCCGTTCCTGACTAAAAGTTGCAGTGCCCGGCTCTGAAGCTGGGCCTGCTTGCCGTACAGGTGCCTGTTGATCTCGGATTTTACTTCATTGAAGGGGAAACGGTCCAGGCTCTCCAGTGCAGTCGAGGCGATATTGATATTGGTGTGTCTGGTAAGTTTCTTATAGAATGCTTTCGGTAACGGGGCAGCGCTGTCCATGAGTGCATCTGCCAGCTTTTCACCCAGGTAATGGTCAATACCTTTTTTAAAGATAAGCAAACTGATTTTCTCTGCCAGGGTCACCGAATCACAACTTTTCATCATGGTAACCAAACTCTCCAGCTTGGGAAAGGGTATTTTACCCTGCGCGGCAATTTCCAGCACTTTTTCTGCAAAGCGGGTATCGGGGTTAAGGGATAGCACCTCTGCAATTGCAGATACTTTTTCCCTGTACTGGTCCGGAGCGGCAAGTTCGTCCAGGTACAATTGTTGGAGGGCATCCAATAAGGCATCACCGGGCTTCTGGGTGATAAACAGACGCAGGAAGATTTTCTTACAGGTTACCTGCAATGGCGCACTGCCGTATTTTCTCCAGTTTTTGACGATCTGCAGATGACCTTCTTCGCCATAAAAAGAAAGCGCCTGCACGACATACGACTGGGAGCTTCTCCAAAGCAGGAAATCACTTTCGTTCCAGTCGAGCCGCTGATTGATGATCTTCCTTGCTTCCGGGGATCCCGTTTTGCCGATAGCAGGGAGTGCCATCATTATGACGTCATCGTGGTGGTGCTGGTCAAATATATCCAGTAATATGCTGCGCGTGCGGGAGTTGTCGATACCTTCCAGATAGTTCATGGCCCTGCTCCTCACATCAGGTACCGGAGAGGAGAGTTTAACTGTGAGGGTGCTGATAATTAAGTCTTTTTCGGTTTCGGCACAGGCAGGGTTTTCTAACAGGCAATAACAGGCAAGCCAGAGCCTCTTTTTTAGTCCCCTTATTACCTGGGTAATGTCAGTAAGGATCGAGCACATGGATATGATGACTATTTCCCAGCGTTCCTCTGTTGAAAGCCGTTCAATGATACCATGATCCTCCAGGTACTTTTCTTTCAGTGAAAGTGCGGCAAAATGGTTCAGGAACAGGCGGTGCCAGAAGTAAAGATGGTCATTGTTTGCAATCAACAGGCCTGTCTCTTCCAGTGCGTCCAGTACATACCGGATGGTGGTACCCTGCGGGATTTTACGCAAGGTTTCCTGTTCGATGATAATATCCCTCAACAGGATCTCTGCCCTGGATATTGTCATCGAAGCCTGGTCGGTTTCGCAGATTTTATAGGCGATTTCTGCAAGGCATCGGGAGAGTATGTCCCAGGCCAGTTTAGCATTCTTTCCATCCCGGCTATCCTGCCAGTCACCGACCCGCTCAACGATTGCCCTGGTGATCCTGGCAACCGTATCGGGCATTTGGCCGTGTTGGGTGTACAGCGATATTAAAAATAGCAGCAGGAGCGTATTGCGTGATTCTGCGATCAGGCCATTATTTTCTATCTGTCTCTGGAAATCGTAATACCTGGATCCCATATATGCCCTGGAAAGTTTTTCCACCTGGGTATCGGTAAGGGGCAATATCGTGTAAAGTGCACTTGCCTGGATCCGGGGGATTGCATTGGGCCGGGTGGTGATGTAGCAATCATGATCGGCTGCGAGGTTGGCGATAGCCCGGCATACCTCTTTCTGAAAGATTTCAGCAACCTCGTCGAAGGCATCAAAGAGAAAAATAAACCGGTTGGTTTTATATAAATTTAGGCCGTTTTGGGGCTGGTAACCATGCCGCTGGAGAAAAGCCGAGATCAGGTGTTCAAGGTTATAGCCGTGGCCGATTTCCTTAAGTGCGATGTATACCGGGATTTTGGTATCTGTTAATTGCAACGCCCGTTCTGCTGCCTGCAAGGTGAGGTATTTCAGCAGTGAAGTTTTTCCTGTCCCGGTCTCACCGGTCAGGATGCGGGAACGAATGCCGGGTGCACGGTCGATTTGCGGGAATTTCAGGACCTTATCCTCAGTCAGCCGGCCGCTGGTTGGTGAGGCGGATCTGAAAGATAAAAGTTCATTGGGATCAATTTTTTTGATGTCCAGGTTATTGATTGCGCGGAATGTGGAGGTAGGTAGGTGCCATTCATTAAATGCAGCAGTAATAGCTAAAAGATAAGCGTTGAAATCAGAAAGCTGGATCCTGCGTTGCTCAATCACCTGGTCTATCTTTTCCTGTTCGCTACGGGATACCGACTTATCCAGGTCTAGTGCCTGCAGGATTTCAATGGGCGATTTGGCCTGCTGGTTTTTTTTGCCAAGCAACTTGATGAGTTCAACCAGTTTACACTGAAGGTCTTTTATCCCCTTACTGTGAAAGATCAGTGTATTCACATCATAAACCTGCAATTCCCCGCCATTGGTAATCATCAGGAAATTGCGGCCGACGCTGTTGGCATAGGAGCGGAGCTGGCCCAGATGGGCGTCCAGTTTTTCCCCGGGTCCTTTGCTGTCTATGATAAATTTTACCTGACCGTAGTCCCCGTCTATGCATACTACATAATCCGGACGGTGTTTGAGCCCTTTAGATCCGCCCTGCGCAAAGTTAACGCCTGAATGCAGGTCCTTTGCCGGGAAGTGCTTTTCGGGTATGATCTCATTAATGGAATAGCCCAGGAAATGGCATAACAGTGGTATGATAAAGTTTTGGCTGACTTCTGCCTCATTGGTAAAAGAGCGGTTTTTGAAGTCTTCGTATAGTTTTCCCATTGGCCATAAATATCATCAAATTATCTATGGTATTAAAACCCAAAGAGACCATTTTGGTGCCTGCAGGTTTGGGCTGGGTTAAATTCTTTAACTTCTGCCCCCCAGGGTACAAATGGTTATCAGTTCAGGTATATGCCAGGATTATGGCCGGATAAATCCGGTTCCATAGCCAGGTTCGGGGAAATAAAATACCGGAACGGAACCATTTGTACCCGCTATGGCAAACCATGCAGGGGCAGCGTATAGAAAGTGTTTGCTTTTTGTCGCATTAAGTAAAATCAGCCCTTAGAAATTGTATTGGAAACCCAGGTACCATCCTTTAGGGCTTGGATCGAATTCATATTTAATGTCTTTTTCGAGATCTGAAGTAGAGGTAACCTTTTGCCCGACTGTCAGCTTATTAAGCTTCTGATCCCATGTCCAAAGTGGCCCGGCAGATAGCGCAAATTTAGATGAAGGAATCCTGAACCCTCCACCTGCCATGAGAAAGGGACGTTTTTTGGTGGGATCAATCCCCAGTTGGAAGAAAGGGAGCAGATACCTCGAACCGGCATTGAAGGTAAAGTTCAGAAATGCGGCTGTGACGAAGTTCCCTTTTTCGATATCGTCCTGGGTAACTGTGAATTCATTGTTTGTATTGGACACACCGAATCCTTTTAGTGTCGTGCTGCCATAAAAGATACCTGTGCTGACCGAGATGCCAAACGGATCGTAGCGTTCGAACCGGAAGTTTGTTTTAGCAAGTTCCTTGGTGTCGGCGAAAGATTTCGTATCTGCCTTATATTCCCTGCCGGTTATGGTGAGGGTCTTCTTGAGGGTTTGTCCTTCATCGAATGAGACCGCTTTTACCTGGTAATATCCGGGCTGCTCTTTCGAGGGGGTTTTTACCGAATTATCCATAAGTTCTAGTATCGGCGGGACCTTGGCCTGGAGGGTTCTGTTGGAAGTTAGCGTGGAGTTGACCTGCAGTAAGAACTCATCAACTGTCTCTGTAATCCTGGTTTTTTCCTCGGTAGCCGCTATTGTTAAAGCTTTCATTTCCCTTTTAACCAGAAACTGAAGTTTTTCGTTCTCATCATAGGTGGAGGTCGCGTTATTTAATTCAATCCTGAATGCGTTTGTTGCGGGTTGAACTTCCTTCGGGTCTTGGATCCCGTACAAGCTGGTAAATATGTTATCCAGCCTTGCAGCCATGTTTACCTTTGCGCTGATGGCATCAAGTTCTTCTAAAATCCCACCGAAACGGTTAATTTCCTTACGCTCTGATTCCGAGAATTTATCCTGGTTTATTCTCAGGCTGGTGTAGAGTTGCACAAGGCGCTGATTGCGGAACGATATGATTTCAACAGGGGTGACAATGGGTTCACCTTTAAGGTTATTTCCTCCCGTTTTGCCATAACCGTCACCGGATGATCCTGATTTTGTAGCAACCGTTGCTGCGGCAGCGCCATGCTGCTGTTGCAAAGCGGCAATATAATCCTTTATTACTTGGTCCCTGGGATCTACGCCCACGGTATCTTTAAAATCAATAGTATACTTCAACGGGTTTAACCATTTCATGAAGATGTTGCTATATGTTCCCGAAAGCGGGAACAGGGTGTTTTTGATGGGCTCGCCTTCCTCCTCCTTGTTGAGGAAGTACCGGACTTTGTCGCCATCCAGGAAGATAAAGAAATATTTTTGCTTAATCTTGGAGGATGGGGATTGGGTCTGGGCCTGAAGCCCGCTAAGGCCAAGGGTTAAGAATATCAAGAAGGCTAAGATAGATTTCATGTTTATTAATTGATAGTGAATGGTTTCTGGTTGAAGAATTTTTCGTTTTCTGTCCCGGTCACAAAATAATTCGGGATCTGGAGGCTATCGCCACTAAAACTTCCCTGTATGGCCGTTAAAAACTGTTTGTGGTTGCCGACAAATTTACCGTGGTTCCATACCCCTAATAAAGCAGTTGTAAACCTGCTGTTGGGTGAACCGGTAGCGGGATCGGAGTCTTTTGACTTTTGGTCATCCTGGCAGCCGGCAAAAAGGATGACACAGGCAATCACTGTGGCAAGTGTATCTGTTGCAGAGCTTTCGTTAACGGGGTTTGCTTCCGTCCTGAAGTGTTCCTGAAGTTTCCTGGCGAGATAGAATTGTCTGCAATATTGTTGCATCAGCTGTACAACACTGCCGCTATAGCAACTATCCGACACTACCAGTATCCGGGTATCCTTTTTGAACTTTGCCCACAGGCCGTAGAGCGTTTTGTCAACCAGGTTTCCATCATACAGGCACCAGGTCTGGAAGTAAGGTTCTTTAGGGTCGTTGTTTGGGTTTTTAATCTGGCCGCCATGGCCGGAATAAGTCAGCAGGAATAGGCCGCCTTCGGGTAGCTCATTGGCTATTTTGGATATTGCCTTGGTTACCGCATCACGGGTGGCGTCGTTTCCCAGTATTGGCTCATTCGCTTGGAAGCCATTATCGAGGGCAAGTTGATACATACTAGCCGCATCTTCTTCCGCGCCGTTGAGCCGTGGGAAGCTGCCGGGAAATGTACCATATTTCACCTGGTTAATGCCAATGTGCAGTGAAATTCCTTTCATATTTGAGCTTTAGATGTTTGGTTTGGGTTGTAGGGAATATGCCTGTATGCCAGGTACTTCACCTTGTTAAAAATAAGTTTATTCTTAATGGGAGTATATACCCATTAATAAGTATTTTTCATCCTTTTCTTTTGTGGCTGATATAGGGTAAAGCGTAACGTTCGCGGTGGGCGATGAACTACCACCATTCCCAGAATTTCAGCGGGTTTAAACGGAAAGTCCGGTAAAGTGTTTTGTTTGCACTATCCGGATGCTCGCGTTTAAAACGTTCCCCTCGTGTTATTCCTGTCTCAAAGTCCAGGCCTTTTCCGGGGAATTCAGTATAAGTAAAGCTGTTGTCAGCATTCCTGTAATGGTAATTGCCGAGCGTAAAAAACTGGACAGGTGAGGTGTTGCTGAGGGTTATGAACAGGATCAGGATAATGACCACCGTTTTGGTTTTGTTCTTGTTGTTTTTCATGGGTATTTGCTTTTGTGGTCTATGTTCCGCACGGGCATGCTCTATTATAGGGGCTTCTTTTTAAACCTTGCAGATTTTAAGACAACGGCAATCAAGATATAGGATAAAGGAAAAGGTAGGATTGATATAGCAAGGTAATCGGTAAATGATAGCCTTGCTATAAAATTCTCCAGCGGCCGTCCTTAGGACGGCCCTGAGGCCTCGCGTCCTGAGGTACGCTCGGCCGGATTTCGATTATGATGGACAGTTTTAAAGCATATCAGGAAAACAGTCAATATTATGCATGTTTTTCCATCTGCCGGGTGTTATCTGACAGGGCAGAAGAATAAAATGGATTCGCGGTCGCGGAATTTCCGTTTAACCGATAAATATAGTATGCTTTTGATGTATATTGCTCTTCTAAAGCAGATAAAAAGACTAATACCCATTAAAATGCCGACCTTCTCAATTCCAAAAACCGGTTCAGTCCCAAAAACAAATCCTCCTGAAATTCTTGCGGAGAGGGTGTATAAGTATCTCAAAGACAAGAAAGTTATAAGGGACCGCAGGATGGCTACACGGCTCGAACATTTTTTTAAAACCCTGTACTATGCCAGTATGCGGACAGAGGAAGGGCAATTAATACAGGTTTCCGTTACTTTTTTTGATCCTGAAACGGAAGATTTGATCGGGGATGAAGATGATTCTCAGGATCATTGGAGCTATACCTCATTTGAGGAACCATTGGAATTCAATGAGAAGACTTTGGTGAAACTTTCCAAGGCAGCGGATCCCTGGAGCAGCTCAATAGCAGTTTATTTCAACGAGAAAGGCGAGTTACTGATTTATGGACTGATTGACCAGGCATTGCACAGCCAGAGGTTTGTAAACCATGAAAGTGAAACGCAACCGAAACATGCCGGTCTTTTCCAGGCCTCTATTCAGGGGATAGGCATTATTGCTGCAACCGATGGCTACAAAATGATCGGTGTCCTCCGTCAGGATAGCCTGGCGAGACAGTTTAATGATGTGTGGAAATATGGCCAGATTTCCGAACTGATAGAGGAAAAATCCGGGACATTTGTGAATATAATCGGTTCGTTCATAGCCAAACGATACCCGGGCCTTGAAATAGAGGATTATATGGATTTTATCCATGATGTCTGGCGGGATAGCCTATCCCGGATACTGATACAGATCAGGAAATACAATCATGGGGGCGCATTGCTGATTACTTCCAAGACGGATGGGCTGGTAATTAACTATCCGATGCAATATATTAGGTTAAGGGGAGCAATATTGCGGTTTATTCGCACAAGTATAAGCCTTAGACAGGTTGAAAAACAGATCAGTATGTCGAGGGACTACATTGAAAGGGAATTGTTTGATGAATTACGGAGTCTTGAAACCAAGAAACAGCAGGTGAATAACGAACTTAAAGGGGCTATCCGTTTTATAGCGTCGCAGAGTTGTGTAGACGGTCTGATCGTGATGAAGGATAATCTTTCAACCTTTGGCTTTGGGGCTGTTATAGATAAGATCGATCCCCCAGAGTTTATCCATCAGGCCAGGGGATCCAAATTTTCTACAACTGACCCTAAGCGTCCTAAAAATTTTGGTACCAGGCACAGGTCGATGATGACTTATTGTTCCAGACATCCAGGCTCAATAGGGATTGTGATATCCCAGGATGGAGAACTTCGGGTGATGAGCCAGTTTGATGATAAATTGGTGGTCTGGGACAACGTGAAAATCCAGAAGTACTTGCGGTCAAAAATTATTCTATAAAATGTGAAGGTTGGCGAGTTTGCTAAAAGTGTACGATAGATTTCATTCCGAAAGAGAAAAAAACTGATGGCAGAGAGTACATTGTGTTAATTTACCGAACATTTTTTTAGTGGACTCCTGTTTTAATCAATTTCACCAATACAAGCGTGGAAGAACCGGGGACGGTAAATTGAGATCGGTGCATCTTTTTTATTCTTTGCTTTGTCCGGTTCTTATTTTTGTGCAGCCAGGCTTTTTAGTTTTTTTTCAAGGTACCAAATTACTATTCCGCAATAAGGCCTGAGCTTTCCTTCCTTGTCAGGTTGCGACCATTCATCAAGTTTTTGTTTCAGGTCCTGGGCCCTAAATTTGGTCTTGGAAAGTGCATTTCTGACACCCTCCAGTGTTTGCCCACGGTTTTGCTTTAGTAGAGGGTTGTTTAAGCAGATTATTTTGTTGATATCATCATCCCAGAACCCGTTGCTGGATTTTATTTTGCCGTCGTACATACCATAACTGATACTTCTTTGTACACCAGGATCTAAAGGGGAGAAGCTAATTTCCGTGCTTTTTTTTGATTTGTCACAATGGGCAGAGCTGTTGATATAACCGGGACAACAGATAACCATGTTTTCGTATTTGAGTGAAAGATCCTTATTGTGCTCCCTGCTTCTGATGTGTTCTATTTTAGAGGTTTCGTTTTCTCCCGGATCTTTTTTTGTAACGGGTATATAGCGCATGCAGTATGCACAAATATTGCCCTGGTCCTTTAACAGGGCTGCACGAAGTTCAGGAATTGGACTATATTCGTTAACACCCGGCGTATCGACATATTCCGTCCATTTTTCCGGTTCTTTTCCTTTTATTATGGTAATCATTCGTTGTCAGTAAGAAAGTCCAACATGGAATTAGCCCGGGCAAGGTCGGGTAGATTGTCGCCGAATTCTTCCTGCATTTTATGGAGCTGCTCTTTGGCTTTATCGTAATGTTCATCTTCAATGAGTTCGAAGAGGGCTTTGAGGTTTTTATCGACCGTTTTGTCCCTTGGGATGGTTCTTTGGGCGATTTCCATAATAGTGGAGGCATCCATCCCGTAAAGATCCATTTCTTTGACGCTGTAATTGCGTTCTTGCTGATCGAAACTCAGTTTATGGATGATATTGTTGGCATCATCGGGTATGCCGGACATGATCAATGGGGCGTGTGTGGTTGCAATGAGCTGTACCAAAGGGAAGGCATTCTGAAAGCCTTTGATTACCAGCGCCTGCAGGGAAGGGTGCAGATGCAGATCGATTTCGTCGATCAGCACTGTGCCGCGTGTGAGTTTACAGGCTCTTTCCCCATGGATGCCCTGATTGAGGAGCATACAGCGGAAGGCGATATCCATGATGATGTTGACCAGGCGGCGGTATCCGTCTGATAGGCCATCGGTATTGATTTCGCGTCCGTCTGTGAAGATAAAATAAACTTCTCCCTGGTTTGGCCGTATGGATATGTCCACCAGGATGTTGCAGCCTTCCGGCCCCAGTGCATCTACAAGCGCACGGACCACACCGATTATTTCGGTTTGGCCACGGTTTCCCTCCCTGAGTACAAGTAGCCGTTTGGTCCAGTAAGACAAAAATCCGTCTCCCTGAAGACATTCGTAGTAGCCAAAAGATGGCTTCTGTGCATATGCCCTGAATTTTTTTGGTGAAGTTTTTCTGGTGGTATGGATGTCCTTGGTAGAAAAACTGCCGAAAACCGGTAAGGACAGGACCTGCTTTTCATCTTCGTTGAACATATTTTGGTACATCGCCTGACCGATACCATAAATCGGAATCAGCGGTGTCTGCAGGGTCCTGCTTTTTTTTGAGCGCAGTTCAAGCGTTGCATTGACGCCCTGAAAACTGAAGTTGACAACGATGGGTCTTTCATTGGTAAGTCCATTGTTATTTTCCCTGATCGAAAAGTCGTTTTTGGATAGGCCGGTAAATACGGTATTCTCATCACTGAAACCGATGAAAAACGAATTGAGTACTTTGGTCAACGCGGCGATCAGGGTCGATTTACCGCTGGAGTTATCTCCGATAAATAGGTTTACGTTTTTCCTGAAAGATATTTCCAGCTCGGTAAAACACCTGAAGTTGTTCAATTGAAGTTTTTCCATGAGGTATTGCAGTAGCTTTGGCATTAAGCGTAGCGACCGTATTTTTAGTCTCAAATGTAATAAACCTAATGCGTTTCTGCAAAGTCGGTATTAGGGTATTCTAGATTGCAGGTAAAAACTACTGGAGATAGCAATGTTTCAATGGTTGCAATTATTGAAACATTTAGGTGGCGCCACACATTGTTATCGTGTTTTATCCGGTTAGGTAATGCACTCCTTTAAAGACAAATCAATGCAAACCTGGATGAAATCATGGTCGGTAACTGTTTGCATTAAGAAATTTAAATCCATAAAATATAAAAATCAATAAATTGCTATATTGGCTGTTAGGGAGGACATTAAAACAATCAGATAATTATGCTATATAAACCGCGGTATGACTAGCAATAACTATATTAATGACCCTCGCATTTCCCAGGGAGCCAAACGGGATATAACCACATTGATAGATGCTGGCTGGCTTGTTGTATCGGAAATCTTAAAGGATAATAAAAGCAATGGTGAAACACAAATCCTACCTGCCGTCACGGTTTTCCGTCATGGCCGGTCCAAAGGTGATAGAAGCAAAAATAATAGTGATTCTTTTTCATATTGGCAGGATCTCCCTTTACACCAGGATGATTTGACCCTCAGAAAAATACTGATCGGAGGATACACTTTGATCAACGGTAAGTTTCTGGATAATCTCCAAATGGCCCATACTGATATGTATGGGCGGTCACAGCCTAATTTTAAAACTGAGCTTAAGGAATATGAACTTGAGAATGATGCAGGTTCGCAGCCCTTCAGTTATCTTACCGAAGCCGATAAGGTTAAGGCGATAATTGAAACTGTTTATCAAGACAATAAAATGCTCTATAAAATCGGTTCTTACGAATTCGAAAGGATGATTGCGGAACTGTTAAGGGCTAAAAATTTTGAGGTTGAGCTGACCAAGCGAACCAGGGACGGTGGTTATGATATTCTTGCCCTTCAAAATCTTGAGGGAATTCCTCTGCGTTTTTTGGTTGAATGTAAGCGCTATGCCGCCCATAAACCGATTGGGATAGACATTATCCGGTCATTTAGTCATGTGGTCAATAGGGAAGGAGCAAATAAAGGGCTGATATTTACCACTTCTTATTTTACCAGGGACGCATCTAAGCTCCGCGATGATGATATGCCTTATTTGCTTGATTTTAAGGATAATATTGATATTGTCAAATGGGTGAACCGTTATATGGGGCTTGGGAAATGATCAGTAAGCAATTTGGTGGATTTTCTTATTCTCTGACTGTCGTGCTGGTAATTCATTTATAAAATTTCGAATACAGTTATACCGCCAAGATAAAAATAACAGAGTACAGGAAGCTGAACCTTGTTTTATAACATTGGAACGTTTATTTTTCCAGCTATATTAAATTTCCAAAGTTAATTAGCAATTCAGTTTCGGAATTAGACAGTTTTTTTATAAATTTGAGTAGATCAAGGCGGAGATCAAAAAAGACCTTGAAATCAGGATTTGTCTATATTGTATAGTTTAAATTGTTGATTTTTAAGGTGTTTTGATTTTAGTTCGTAATATTTTGATTAAATACACGTAAGTAGTTGAAGATAAGCTATTTATGATTGTATTTTCTTTTTGTATCGTTTTTGGTTACTTCGATAACTATTTAATTGTTAAGCAATTACGTATAGTTCTTGTATCGGAACATGGTTCATAGGTAGGCCTTAAAGCTCAGAATACCACATTTTTCTTCCTGGAATCGTGTGTGGAATCGATCACCAGTGAGTATTCTGGTGTGGGTACAACTGGGAATCCAAACGCATAAAGATCAAAAGCAATGTTGAAAATTGAGTAGAACCTGGAGCGCAATAGGAAAATAGATCACATTCTTCCTGATCGGGACTGCTTTGTATATATCGAAGATTCTGGGATTATTATATTTTAAAGGAGCTCCCAAATTATGTAAATCAGATATTACTGAGTATGGCGTTTTGTAGGGTGGGTAAAATTCTAGAACTTAAATTAGGGGAAAATTATAAGTTAATTTCTATGGGCAGCATTATCCATAAACATTTCCGAATACGCTTTTTAATTAAAAGAATTTGCAAATGGCTAAAAAGGTATCTCGATCAAAATATTATAGTTCCTATGCGCCATTTGATTTGAAATAAATAGGTATGCAAAATACTATCGTTAATCTAAAGACCATCCCCGATGTACCATTCGATGACAATTAGAACAAATTATCATTAAATCATCTAAGTGCGTGGTGGTTTCCGTGTTCAGTGAATATAGTGGTACTTTGTGATGGCACTCTGCAAAACCTTTTCCAACCTCCCCATATACTGCGTAAAAATCGAACTGACATAATTCACATGCTAAATTTCCGTGCCGTTTAAAATATTGTTTTTTCTTTTTGTTAACGAGGGTGGCGTTGCGCTCCTTGTACCGGTGAAGCTGATAAAGTATCTTACCTTCTTTAGCAGAGTAATGTGCTTCCTCAGCTGATATAATATTTAGTTTAATAAAGTCAGGATTATTTATTACTTTCTTTACATTTGACGCAATTTCTTTTAATATTTGTTTTTGCTCGCCAAACTCATCAAAAATTTCTTTGTCAAGCTTTGAATAAGCTGCCATCCCCTTACCTGAATAATTGGGGTCTATCGCTAAGAAATTGCTTAGTTTTAATCCAACACCATTTGCATTTCTAAATCTGACCGCATCTGGTTTTTCATTATGAATTGGTAATTTATTTAAGATATATTAGAGTTCAATAATATCTGGGTTTTTTGCGTGTATTTGCCCAGGCTTTAGCCTAAAATATAAGTCTAAGGCCAAAATCAGTTCATCTCTGTGCCATTTAGGGTTTTTCACTTGAGCTTTATTTTTTTACCAGTCTATAAAACAAAGGCTTAGGGCCTCGGGTCTCTCTTGATGTATCTTTCTTTTCTGTTTTTTCGATATTTGACTTAAAACTCTTTTTAAAGCGGTTGACAATTTCAGTGACCGAATAGCTATTTCCAAATTTTTCTAGAATCTGTTTTGCAATCTCCTCGGCTAAAAATTGATCACCGATTTTGTGACGTGCTAAAATCTCTTTTATTTGGTCGTTTATATCGCTTTGTTTGTAAGTCACTTCTTTAGGTGGGCCTACTTTTTTACGATATGCAATTCGTTGCTTTGTTTTTGCTGGAAGTGAGTCAAAGGAAGGGATTGGATAATTAGGATTCCCAAATTCAAAATACCTAAGACCAAAAATCTGTGCGATTTGTTCTAAAGTATAAAGTACGATACCTTTTTCATTTTTTAGAACGCCATCAATAACATCCTTTTTTGTTTGCACTAGATACGCAATGTCGATAGACTCTAATTTGAATGTCTTCAAATATTTCTTTAGAATTTTTGAATATTCTTTTGAAAGGTCTATTTTAATCATAAATAGTATAAATTATTTTTGCTTTTATATTATTTTTGTTATATTTGTTTATCAGTTATTATAGCGACAAATAGAGTTGGGGCAACCCGGTTTTAACGATGTCTCTCATGCCAGAAAACCGTCAAACTTTCACATGAGCCGATCGTGAGTTCGCTTTCTATTGAATTTTGTATCTTTGCATACTTGTATTCAATAGGGCGAGCCTCATGTTAGTCTTTTGTGAAGTTTAAGCTCAGGCTTAAGAGGTTCTTGACGGTACCACTGGCAAAAGCATTGGAGTTCGCCCTATTGGTCTTTAACCAATTTGGTTTCGCTCTGCTTTTGTTGAGTTCGCATCGTTTTACATAAAATTAACCGTTTATGAAAACGAAAAAATTAAGCGCCATCAAATTGTTTCACTTCAAGGAAGTGGTATTCAATTATTCCATTAAACTCTTATTAAAGAACGTTATTTGTTCTCCGTCGTAATGTAGACTAGAATTTCCAAGTAAAAAATATAGCCCAAAAGAGCAGAGGCTAGTGTGATGAGAGCACACAAAGTCCTGTGGGTTAATTTAACCTGGTACCAGCCCTTAATTGCTAATTAGGCAAGGCACATTACTATGGTTTTTCGCAATCCCAAGGTAGGTATCTTTTTCCTAATAACAAATACAGTATCCCGCATTTACATATTTAGATGTGGAAGGGCTGGTTTTTTATCGCTTTTTCTTACCAATATATTAAAACAATTTGCAGACATGAGCCAGAATAACTATAGTTCATTTGATCGGCTTTATGCATTAAAGCCCAAAAATCCCACCTGATGATGTGAAAGGGCAGGAATGGCCTTTATGGCCAGTAGAAATAGGTTCTTTAATGATGTTCCTGCCCTTTTTATTTATCTCTGTCAACTAACCACTTGGCTCTCGCTATTGTATTCAATCAGCGATGGCCTAACTAACCTTGAGTTTTATGTCTTTCAAAAAAATAACGGAATTTTCCGTAAGGGAATTCCCATGCCCAAACTTTTTATCCTCTGTAGGATTGAAAAATACCGTTTTATGCTTTAGCCTACTGTTTATTGTACTCTTTCAATGGCCTTCCTATGGGCAGGTGCCTCCAAAAGAGATTACCATTGGCCAGGCTATCCCGGAAGCACTGTGGAATGAACCGCTGAAATTGCGCCTTCCTTCAGGTAAGTTTGAGCAAGTTTCGCTCTCCAAACACCGGGGAAAGCTGATCATCCTGGATTTTTGGGCTAGCTGGTGCTCGACCTGTATCGCTTCTTTTCCTACGGGGCATGCGCTGGAGCAACAGTTTCCAGACAGTCTTGCTTTAATTCCTGTCTCTGATGAAAAAGAGGAAGGGGCTCTTGCTCTGCTTAATCGCAAGACTTCCGCTTCCTGGGCTGATAAGCTAACCACACTAATTGGAAAAAATAACCTTTCATCTTATTTTCCTCATCATGGCAATCCGCATTTCGTCTGGATATCGCCTGGGGGCAAGCTCATTACCACCACTACTAAATTTGAGCTTAAAGCGGAGAATATCCGCGCTGCGTATTCTGGAGATAAGCGGTTTAACCCTGCGCCAAATGTTCATCAGGACTTATCTCGTCCCATCTTTTCATCTGACCTGAGACCACTTGACCAGTTATCCTTCAGTTCCTCTTTTTACTGGGGACATATTGCAGGCACCGGACCTGGGCCACACCCTTATTATTCTGGAAAAATCATTCGGGGGATCAGGCATGCCAATAGCCCGTTATTTAATCTATATAGCTATGCAGCAAAGCAGCTATACCCCGATATCATCCGCTGCGTAATAGAATCACCTGATTCCGTTGTTTTAAAACTTTCTTTATCTCTCGGGGAGGAAACCTGCCGCAAATATTGCGCTACTTATGAACTCTGGATGCCTACTGAAAGGTCTGCCGAGCTCTATTCCATTATGCTTGATGACCTGAACAGATATTCGGGTTATAGTGGCGCTTTAGAAAAAAAGGTAACTAGGTGTCTAGTGATAACCAAAGATAAAGTCGCGAAGCCCTTTAAAGGCAAATTGCCTATTCCACGCTCTGATGCTAAGGGGAGCCTGGTAACCTTTGTACGTACGCAAAACGGGCAGGTCGGGGTTTCCATGCCCCTGGTTGATGAGACAGGTGGCGAGACAACAGGAGTCGGCAGTTATGGACCACTTGACAGATCTGCCTTGGAAGCGGTGTTATCCTCTTTGGGTTTGGAGTTGAAGGAAGCGGAGCGGGAAGTGCAGTGGTTTGTCATCCGCAATAGAATTAACAGCAAAAACTAAAAAGATGCGATTATGAATTTAAAATATCAAATATCGTCCCTGATGGGGATTTCGGCAATAGT
>NZ_QAJQ01000022.1:86653-119336 GCF_003852395.1 Pedobacter sp. KBW01 | reverse complement strand
CCTGGCACACAACAAAAAAGTCCTGCTCTTTCGAACAGGACTTTCCAAATCTTAAGGTGAATAAAATTATTCTCCTTTTGGTTCTTCAGTAGCTGGTGCTTCTTCAGCAGGAGCAGCTTCTGGTGCAGCCTCTTCAGCAACTTCAGCTTTCGCATCAGTAGCTTTTTTAGGAGCAGCAGCTTTGCTTCTACCACGACGAGTAGTTTTCTTCTCTTCTTTAGCTTCTACATCTTTACCGTAAACTTCGTTATAATCTACCAATTCAATTAAAGCCATTTCAGCGTTATCACCTAAACGGTTGTTTAATTTAATGATACGAGTGTAACCACCTGGACGGTTTGCAACTTTCTCAGCCACTTCGCGGAACAAAATAGTGATTACTTCTTTATCTTGTAGGTAAGAGAAAACTGTACGACGTGAGTGAGTTGTGTCATTTTTCGCTTTAGTGATTAATGGCTCAACATAAGTACGTAAAGCTTTAGCTTTAGCTAAAGTTGTAGTAATTCTTTTTGCTTTAATAAGTGAAGTAGCCATGTTAGCTAACATCGCTTTTCTGTGGCTGTCGGTTCTGCCTAAGTGATTAACTTTTTTACCGTGTCTCATTGTTTTTTGATTAAGTGTATACCGTCTCTGTCTCAGAGGGAATTATACACTGTTAAAAAATATTTAATTCTCAAATTTCAATATCCAATTTTCAAACTGAAAACTGTTAACTGAAAATTGAATTATTCTTCGTCTAATTTAAATTTAGACAGGTTCATACCAAATGATAAACCTTTTGATTTTACAAGTTCTTGAATCTCTGTTAAAGATTTTTTACCGAAGTTTCTGAATTTTAACATATCAGCAACATCGTAAGAAACTAAATCAGCTAAAGTACGGATATCAGCAGCTTTTAAGCAGTTTAATGCTCTAACTGAAAGATCCATATCCACTAATTCAGTTTTAAGGATTTTACGCATGTGTAAAATTTCCTCGTCAACCTCTTTAGTTTCTTCTTTAGCCTGAGATTCTAATACCAAATTCTCATCAGAGAATAACATAAAGTGTTGGATAAGGATCTTAGCCGCTTCTTTCAATGCTTCTTCTGGATGAATTGAACCGTCAGTAGAGATATCCAATACTAATTTCTCATAATCCGTTTTTTGCTCAACACGAAAGTTTTCGATCGTGTATTTTACATTTTTCATCGGAGTATAAATCGAATCGATCGCAATAACACCTACAACAGCATCAGCAACTTTATTTTCTTCAGCAGGTACATAACCACGTCCTTTATTGATGGTTAATTCCACTTCCAAAGTAACAGATTTATCCATGTTGCAGATTACGTGCTCAGGGTTTAAAACTGTAAAGTTGTTAGAGAATTTAGTGATATCACCAGCTTTAAACTGATCTTGACCATTAACGATGATGAAAACTTTTTCAGAATCACCTGAATCGCCTGTTTTCTTAAAACGAACTTGTTTTAAGTTTAGGATAATATCAGTTAAATCTTCTACAACAC
This sequence comes from Pedobacter sp. KBW01, assembly GCF_003852395.1. NCBI lineage: Bacteria > Pseudomonadati > Bacteroidota > Sphingobacteriia > Sphingobacteriales > Sphingobacteriaceae > Pedobacter > Pedobacter sp. KBW01. The sequence goes on along the minus strand of NZ_QAJQ01000022.1, from coordinate 117,829 downwards.
CTTTCATGGTAGAAAACTCGTGAGAAACGCCTGAAAAACGAATAGTAGTAATAGCATAGCCTTCTAATGAAGAAAGTAAAATTCTTCTTAAGGCATTACCAATTGTTACACCGAAACCGGGCTCTAAAGGACGAAATTCAAATGTGCCATCGAAATCAGTTGATTTCTGCATGATCACTTTGTCAGGTTTCTGAAATGCTAAAATTGCCATTTATAATTTTTTAAATTCGTTATTGAATATATAGTAACAAGAAAAAAGTTAATTACCCTTTTGAGGTAATTAACTATCTTATTTATTACTTTGAGTACAACTCGATGATTAAGTTTTCCTTGATGTTTTCAGGAATCTCATCACGTTGAGGGTAAGTTAAGAATTTACCGGTTAATTCACCAGCATTCCACTCTAACCATGCGAACTTGTTGATTGTTCTGCCTGCAACTGAGTTACTAATTGATTCTAATGATTTAGATTTTTCACGAACAGCAACCACATCACCAGCTTTTAACTGATATGAAGGGATATTTACAACTTCACCATTCACGGTTACGTGTTTATGGCTAACTAACTGGCGTGCACCAGAACGGGTTGTTGAAATACCTAAACGGTATACTGTGTTATCTAAACGTGCTTCTAATAACTGAAGTAAGTTATCACCGGTAATACCAGCGCGTGAAGAAGCTTTTTTAAACAAGTTACTGAATTGCTTTTCTAATACACCATAAGTATATTTTACTTTTTGTTTCTCCATTAACTGGATTGCATACTCAGATTGTTTTCCTCTTCTTTTTGAAACGCCGTGTTGGCCAGGAGGATAATTTTTTCTGTCTAACACCTTATCAGGACCGAAGATTGGTTCTCTGAATTTACGGGCGATCTTTGATTTTGGGCCTGTATATCTTGCCATTTTTTTTCTGTTTTTAAAGTATCATCCAACCTGTAGCTGGAGATTCTTAGCTTTAAAATTAATTAAACTCTTCTCTTTTTAGGAGGACGACATCCGTTGTGAGGAAGTGGAGTAATATCTTTGATAGATGTTACTTCGATACCTGCTACTTGTAAAGTTCTGATTGCAGATTCACGACCTGAACCCGGACCTTTTACAAATACTTCAACTTTACGTAAACCTAAGTCAAACGCAACTTTACCGCAATCTGAAGCTGCTTGACCAGCTGCATAAGGCGTGTTCTTTTTAGAACCTTTAAAGCCCATTTTACCAGCAGAAGACCATGAGATAGTCTGTCCATTGTTGTTTGTTAAGGTAACGATGATGTTGTTGAAGGTAGCATTGATATGCGCCTGACCAACAGGCTCAATTACAACGATACGTTTTTTTGTTACTTTTTTACTTTTAGCCATTTTATCTTTTAGATTTTAGATATGAGACTTGAGATAGAAAACTTTCCCTACCCCGATACTCAGTATCCTACTTTTTCTCTTTTATTCCAGATTTGAGCAGATTTTAAAGACATGGTTCTCACATCTAAAATCTCACATCTCATATCTATCTATTACTTAGTAGCTTTTTTCTTGTTAGCAACTGTTTTTCTCTTACCCTTACGAGTACGTGAGTTATTTTTAGTACGCTGACCACGAGAAGGTAAACCTTTTCTGTGACGTAAACCACGGTAACAACCGATATCCATTAAACGTTTGATGTTTAACTGAACCTCTGAGCGTAAAGCACCTTCTACTTTAATCTCATCGTTAATCATTGTACGGATTGCTGATAACTCATCATCAGACCAGTCTTGTACTTTTTTGTTTAGATCGATACCTGCAGTAGTTAAAATACGCTGTGCAGTTGTTCTACCGATACCATAGATATAGGTTAAACCAATCTCTCCTCTTTTGTTTCTTGGTAAATCAATACCTGAAATCCTTGCCATATTTATTGATGTTTTGAAGTAATCCCGAACGGCGGGCCACCGTTGTACGGTTAATTACAATATTTTTTAATTACCCTTGACGTTGCTTGTATTTCGGATTTTTCTTGTTGATAACGTAAAGTTTTCCTTTACGGCGAATAATCTTACAATCAGCGCTACGTTTTTTAATTGATGATCTAACTTTCATTTTATTTGTATCTATAAGTGATGCGGCCTTTTGTTAAATCATACGGCGACATCTCTAGTTTTACTTTATCACCAGGAAGAATTTTGATGTAGTGCATCCGCATCTTTCCTGAAATGTGCGCAATAATCTCATGTCCGTTTTCGAGTTCAACTCTGAACATCGCATTAGACAATGCTTCTCTTATTACTCCGTCTTGTTCAATTGAGGCTTGTTTAGCCATATTTTATTGATTGTTACTTAATTAGCTGCTTCTAAACAGGGTTGCAAAATTAAATAAAAAATTTTAATTATTTATTTTTTTTGTTGTAAAACTTCTTCTATAATAGAAAACGTTGATAAAACATCTGCTTTGCCCTTTTTTATGGCCACTGTGTGTTCAAAATGTGCCGATGGTTTATTGTCTTTACTCGTTACTGTCCATCCATCTTTATGGAATTTAACACCGGCTACGCCTGCGTTAATCATTGGCTCAATTGCAATCACCATTCCTTCTTCAAGTTTTGGTCCTGCGCCACGCTTTCCATAATTAGGAACTTCTGGTTTCTCATGAAGTTTTACGCCAACACCATGTCCCACCAGTTCTCTTACTACCCCGAATCCATTAGTTTCTGCATGTTGCTGAACTGCAAAACCGACATCACCGATCCGCATGCCAACCACTGCTTTTTCAATGCCTAATTCCAGGCAACGCTTAGTAACTTCAACCAGTTTTTGTTTTTCAGCATCTATCTCTCCTATTGAGAAAGTATAAGCCGAATCGCCAAAATAATTGTCTTTAATTACGCCGCAATCAACCGAAATTAAATCCCCCTCTTGTATAGTATATGTGCTTGGAAAACCATGAACAACTTGTTCATTTGGCGAAATACATAACGAATAAGGGAAACCATTGTAGTTTAAAAATGCCGGGATTGCTCCGTGATCACCTATAAACTCGTAAGCTAACTTATCTAACTGAATAGTAGTCATGCCTGCTTTTATCACCTTGGCCACTTCGGCTAAGGTTTTAGAAACAAGCATGGAACTTTCTCTTATTAACTCGATCTCTTCAAGAGACTTGTAATAAATTTTAGACATCCTTTACACTACAACGCAGCGTTGCTACTTGCAGCAGGTACTCCTGTTCTGCCTGTAACTCTACCGGTTTTCATTAAACCATCGTAATGACGCATCAATAAATAACTTTCGATCTGTTGTAGAGTATCCAAAACAACACCAACCAAAATCAATAAAGATGTACCCCCAAAGAAGTGGGCAAACTCTTGTTTAATACCAAACTTAACTGCAATAGAAGGCAGGATAGCAATGATCGCTAAAAATACTGCACCAGGGAAAGTGATTTTAGAAATCACATCATCAATAAAAGTTGATGTTGCAAAACCTGGCTTTACACCAGGAATAAAACCACCGTTTTTCTTCATATCATCGCTCATTTGAGTTGGATTAACTGTAATGGCTGTATAGAAGAAAGTAAATGCAATAATTAAAAATGCGAATGTTAAGCTATAAGCCAACGATGTTGTGTTGCTAAACTGAATTAACCATGAGCCTTGTAACGAAGGAACAAACTGCATAATAGCACCTGGAATGAACATTAACGCCTGAGCAAAAATGATTGGCATAACACCGGCAGCATTAACCTTTAAAGGGATGTACTGACGAACACCACCAAACTGGCGGTTACCAACAATTTTCTTAGCGTATTGTACAGGCACTTTACGTACACCCTGAACAATTAAAATGGTAAACATTACAACTGCAAATAAGGCAACGATTTCCAAAACTAATGCTACCGGACCTCCACCCTCACTTGACGAACCCACACGTGCACTAAACTCTTGAGAAATTGCAACAGGTAAACGGGCAATAATACCAACCATAATGATTAGTGATGTACCGTTACCAATTCCTTTATCCGTAATTTTTTCACCTAACCACATTACAAATAAGGTACCTGCCGTTAATACAAACGTAGATAACACTAAAAATAAAGTGTTTGGTAATAAAATAGCTTCTGCCGGAACCTGCGTTTTAACATAACCAACAGACTGAACGATTGTGATCGCTACCGTTAGGTAACGGGTAATCTGGTTCATTTTTTTTCTACCACTTTCGCCTTCTTTCTGCATTTTTTGGAAAGAAGGAACAGCAATACCCAATAGTTGCACCACAATCGATGCAGAGATATAAGGCATTACCCCCAACGCCAAAATAGACACACGAGAGAACGAACCTCCGGCAAACATATCAAGTAAGCCTAAAAGTCCCGATTTTTCGTTATTGCCTAAAGCAGTTGCATCTACACCTGGTAAAACCACGTGAGAAACGAAACGGTATACCAAAAGAATTAAGAGCGTAAACAATATACGCTCTTTTAATTCCTGAATTTTCCAGATATTACTTAAAGTAGTAAATAGCTTCTTCATTTAATAATTACAATTTTACAATAGAACCACCTGCAGCTTCAATAGCTTTTTGTGCGGTTGCAGAAAACGCATGTGCTGTAACTTCTAATTTTGCTTTCACTTCACCACGACCTAAAATTTTAACCAAGTCGTTTTTTGAAGCTAAACCATGCGCCTGGAGAGCGGCGAAATCGATAGTTGTTAAGCTGAATTTTTCAGCTAAGTTTTGTAATACGTCTAAGTTTACACCAACGTATTCAGTACGGTTGATTGGTTTGAAACCAACTTTAGGCACACGACGTTGTAAAGGCATTTGACCACCTTCGAAACCGATTTTGGTTGAGTGACCTGAACGAGAACCCGCACCTTTGTGACCACGAGTTGAAGTACCACCACGACCAGAACCTGTACCACGACCAATTCTTTTGCTGTTTTTTGTAGAACCTTTTGCAGGTTTTAAATTACTTAAATTCATTTTTTTGAATTTGTGTTGCCCTTCGCTTTCACTAAACAGGTACAACGATTAAACATATATAAAGGTAATACAGGTTTTACCCATATTACCTTTAACTTTTTTATTAGATTGCTTCGATAGCTACCAGGTGGTTCACTTTGCGAACCATACCGATAATTTGCGGTGTAGCTTCAACCTCAACACTTTGGTTCATTTTAGATAAACCCAAAGCCTGAACGGTTCTTTTTTGGCGCTCGCTTCTGTCGATAACGCTTTTTACTTGTGTTATTTTGATCTTAGCCATGATATTATCCGTTAAATACTTTGTTTAAATCAATACCACGGGTTTGAGCTACTGTATAAGCATCGCGCATTTTAGTTAACGCATCAACAGTTGCTTTTACCACGTTGTGTGGGTTAGATGATCCTTTAGATTTTGCCAATACGTTATGTACACCAGCACTCTCTAATACAGCACGCATCGCTCCACCAGCAATTACTCCAGTACCTACTGCAGCTGGTTTGATTAATACAAAGCCACCTGAGAATTTACCGATTTGCTCGTGAGGAACAGTACCGTTTAAAATTGGAACTTTTACCAAGTTCTTTTTAGCATCATCCACACCTTTTGCAATTGCTTCAGTTACCTCTTTCGCTTTACCTAAACCGAAACCAACAACACCGTTCTCATCACCTACAACAACAATTGCTGAGAAGCTGAAAGTACGGCCACCTTTGGTTACTTTGGCAACACGTTGTATACTAACCAAACGATCCTTTAATTCGATATCGGTGGTTTTTACTCTTTTTATATTAATAGTTGACATCTTACTTTTTCTTCAGATTAAAATACTAAACCAGCTTCGCGGGCACCCTCTGCCAACGATTTTACACGACCGTGGTATAAATAGCCGTTTCTATCGAAAACAACTTGTTTAACACCAGCTGCAATTGCTTTTTCGGCAACTAATTTACCTACTGCTACTGATTGGTCGCTTTTGCTTCCAGTACCTGCAAAATCCTTTGATAATGATGATGCTGAAACTATTGTTTTACCGGTTACATCGTTAATTACCTGCGCATAAATCCCTTTATTGCTTCTATATACAGATAACCTTGGACGCTCTTCCGAACCGGTAAGTCTTTTTCTGATCCCTTTTTTAATACGATCTCTTCTTGATAATTTTTTACCTGCCATGATTACTATTTTTTAGATGCTGATTTACCTGCTTTTCTTCTTAACACTTCACCTACAAACTTGATACCTTTACCTTTGTATGGCTCTGGTGCACGTAACGAACGGATTTTCGCTGCTACCTGACCAATCAACTGTTTGTCGATACTCTCTAAAATGATTTTAGGAGTCTGACCTTTTTCTGATTGAGTAGTAACAGTAATTTCCGCTGGTAACTGGAATACATAGTGGTGAGAATAACCTAAAACTAGATCTAATGTATTGCCTGCGTTTGTAGCACGGTAACCAACACCCACTAATTCCTGAGTTAATTTATAACCTTCTGTAACACCAACAACCATGTTGTTAAGCAATGAGCGATATAAACCGTGTAATGCTTTGTGTTTCTTTTGATCTGATGGACGTTGAACTGATAAAATTCCATCTTCTTGACTTACAGTGATATCTGAATCTACTGCTTGCGTTAATTCACCTTTAGGACCTTTTACCGTTACAACGTTATCGTTAGATACTGTAATGGTAACACCTGCAGGTACTGTAATTGGGGCTTTTCCTATTCTTGACATTGTGCTGTTCTCCTAATATTAATAAACGTGACACAATACCTCACCACCAATGTTTAATTTGGCTGCTTCTTTATCAGTCATTACACCTTTAGAAGTAGATAAGATTGCGATACCTAAACCGTTTAATACTCTTGGCATATTTTCAACACCAGCGTAGTTTCTCAAACCTGGTTTACTTACTCGCACTAATGTACGAATAGCAGGAACTTTAGTGATCGGATTGTATTTCAAAGCGATTTTAATCGTGCCTTGAACTGTAGTATCTTCAAACTTATAGTTCGCGATGTAACCTTTATCAAAAAGTACTTTAGTGATTTCCTTTTTAAGGTTTGATGCAGGAATTTCTACAACTCTGTGGTTGGCCTTAATGGCATTCCTTACTCTTGTTAAATAATCTGCTATTGGATCTGTATTCATTATTTATTGTTTTTGATAGTGGTTTCCTTCTGCTACCCAGCTGTGGGACCTGCTATCGGTTAAAATTCTTTTTTTAGTATAAACACATATAAGTATCAAGTATCGAGACACAGATTGGCCTTGATACTTGATACTGCAGTATTTTAATACTTTATATTACCAAGATGCTTTTTTAACACCTGGTATTTTACCGTCTAGTGCCATTTCGCGGAATGTTACCCTTGAAATACCAAAGGTACGCATATATCCACGAGGACGACCAGTTAATTTACAACGGTTGTGTAAACGTACTGGAGATGAGTTCTTTGGTAATTTATCCAAACCCTCGAAATCTCCTGCAGCTTTTAATGCTGCACGTTTTTCAGCGTATCTAGCTACCAATTTTTGGCGCTTAACTTCGCGTGCTTTTACACCTTCTTTTGCCATTATTCTGCTGTTTTTTGATTTTTAAATGGTAATCCGAATTGTTTCAATAACTCAAGCGCCTCAACATCAGATTTTGCCGAAGTTACGAAAGTTATATCCATCCCTAAAATTTTATTGATTTTATCTATATTAATCTCAGGAAAGATGATTTGCTCAGTAACACCTAATGTATAGTTACCTTTTCCATCGAAACCTTTATCGTTAATACCTTTGAAATCACGGATACGTGGCAAAGCTACAGAGATCAAACGATCAAGGAACTCATACATGTTGTTATCACGTAATGTTACGCGTACACCAACAGGCATACCTTTACGTAATTTAAAGTTAGAGATATCCTTTTTAGATTGTGCCGGAACCGCTTGCTGACCAGTAATGGTAGTCAACTCAACGATTGTGGTATCCATAATCTTTTTATCTGTAACAGAAAAACGACCAACACCCTGATTGATACAGATTTTTTCCAATTTAGGAACCTGCATTACAGTTTTGTACTGAAATTTTTCTTTTAATGCACTTACAACTTCTTCTTTGTATTTGCTTTTTAATCTTGGTGTAGTAGCCATTATTTAATCTCCTCTCCTGATATTTTAGCAACTCTAACGATTTTGCCATCTGCGTTAAGTTTACGACCTACGCGTGTAGCTTTACCAGATTTTGGATCAACCAACATCAAGTTAGAAATGTGAAGAGCAGCTTCTTTTTTAATAATACCACCGTTAGGATTTGCAGCATTTGGTTTAGTATGTTTAGATACTAAGTTAATACCTTCTACAATGGCTCTGTTTTTATCTGTTTGTACTGAAAGTACTTTTCCTTGTTGACCTTTTGAATCGCCAGCAATTACTTTAACTAAATCTCCAGTGCGGATTTTAAGTTTTGGTGTATTTACTTTGTTTCCCATTTTATAATACCTCCGGTGCTAATGATACGATTTTCATGAATTGTTTTTCACGTAGTTCTCTCGCAACCGGGCCAAAGATACGTGTACCTCTTGGCTCATCCTGTGCGTTCAATAATACAGCTGCATTATCGTCAAAACGGATATAAGAACCATCTTTACGACGGATTTCTTTTTTAGTTCTTACAACAACTGCTTTAGAAACTGTACCTTTTTTAATATTACCCGAAGGTATAGCGCTTTTTACGGTAACAACTACTTTATCACCAATTGAAGCATAACGTTTGCCGGTTCCACCAAGCACGCGAATTACCAATACTTCTTTTGCGCCGCTGTTATCAGCAACGTTTAATCTTGATTCCTGTTGTACCATCTTATTTAGCTCTTTCTAAAATTTGTACCAATCTCCAGTTCTTGTTTTTACTCAAAGGACGAGTTTCCATAATCAATACTGTATCGCCGATACCGCATTCGTTTTTCTCGTCGTGAGCCATAAATTTGGTAGTTTTCTTCACGAACTTACCATAAATCGGGTGTTTCACTTTACGTTCCACGCTCACTACAACAGATTTATCCATCTTGTTGCTTACCACTAACCCGGTTCTTGTTTTTCTTAATTGTCTTTCCATGTCGACTCTCGAATTATTTAGTTTCAGTAGCTGACTCAGTGTTTTTCACTTTAGTCAACTCAGTGTTTAAACGGGCTATGTCTTTCCTTACTTTTGCAATGCGCGAAGGATTTTCGATAGCTGAAATAGTGTGAGCGAACTTCAATTTTGATAAGTTCTCTTTTTCTTCCGCAATCTTAGCTATTAATTCTTCTTTTGAAAGCCCTGTGATTTCTGAATTTTTCATTTTTCTTTTTCTTTTACGTTGAGTGTAGCGGTTATAATAAACAAGTATTTACAACATTCACCTCAACACTTTACTATGCTTCTACGTAATCTCTACGTACTACGAATTTGGTTTGGATTGGTAATTTCTGAGCTGCTAAACGCAATGCTTCTTTAGCAATTTCTAAAGGCACACCTTCAGCTTCGAAAATTACACGTCCAGGTCTTACAACTGCTACCCAATACTCAGGAGCACCTTTACCTTTACCCATACGTACCTCAGCAGGTTTTTTAGTTACCGGTTTGTCAGGGAAAATTCTGATCCATACTTGACCTTCACGTTTCATGAAACGTGTTACGGCAATACGGGCAGCCTCTATCTGGCGACTTGTGATCCAAGTTGCTTCTAAAGATTTGATACCGAAAGATCCGAATGCTAATTCAGCTCCACGAGAAGCTAAACCCTTCATTCTGCCTTTTTGCATCTTCCTGAACTTCGTTCTTTTTGGCTGTAACATTTTATTTTGTTCTAATCGTTAAACGATGTTAATAAATCAATTATTTACGAGGACCTCTGTTAGCGCCTGCGCCACCACCTCTGTTTGCACCACCTTGGCCTGGACCACGACCACCGCCTTGGTTTCCACCACGTCTGTCGTTACCGCCACGGTTATCTCTTCCACCACCTCTGTTATCTCTTCCACCGAATGCTGGTTTCTCTGACTGGCCTTTTGGACCGTTGTTTGTCGAACCGATGTTTGGAGACAAATCACGTTTTCCATAAACCTCACCTTTACAAATCCATACTTTAATACCGATTTTACCATAAGTGGTTAAAGCTTCAGCTAAAGCATAGTCGATATCAGCACGGAATGTATGCAAAGGCACTCTTCCTTCTTTGTACTGCTCAGTACGTGCCATCTCAGCACCACCTAAACGACCAGAAGTCATGATTTTGATACCTTCAGCACCCATACGCATGGTTGATGCGATAGAAGATTTCATTGCTCTACGGAATGAGATCCTTGCTTCTAATTGTTTTGCAACACCTTCTGCAACTAATTGTGCATCAAGTTCAGGGCGTTTAATTTCAAAGATGTTAATCTGAATTTCCTTTTTAGTTAATTTCTTTAACTCTTCTTTGATTTTATCAACCTCAGCACCTGCTTTACCGATTACGATACCCGGACGAGCTGTGTGGATAGTTACAGTGATACGTTTTAACGTACGCTCGATAACTACTTTTGCAACACCGCCTTTTGCGATACGGGCAGAAAGGTATTTTCTTATTTTCTCATCTTCAACTAATTTATCGGAGTAGTTGTTGCCACCGAACCAGTTAGAATCCCATCCTTTGATAATTCCTAACCTGGCACCTATTGGATTTGCTTTTTGTCCCATTTCCTAATTAGTTTTGAGTTTCTGTATTTTTACTATCTACAATCAGCGTTACGTGGTTAGAACGTTTGCGAATTCTATATCCACGGCCTTGAGGAGCTGGACGTAAGCGTTTTAACTGACGGCCACCATCAACCATAACTGTTTTTACAAAAAGTTGGTTTTCTTCAGGGCGGGCACCTTCATTTTTAGCTTCCCAGTTTTTAATAGCAGATAATAATAATTTCTCAACTCTTATTGCTGCTTCTTTGTTGGTAAACTTTAAAATGCTTAATGCTTTCTCTACACGTTCACCTCTGATAAGATCTACAACCAAACGCATCTTACGCGGTGAGGTTGGACAATTGTTTAATTTTGCTATTGCTTCCATTGTCTAATTATTTTTTCTTTTCAGCGTGTCCTCTGAATGTTCTGGTTGGAGCAAATTCTCCCAACTTGTGACCAACCATGTTTTCTGTTACGTACACAGGAATAAATTTATTACCGTTGTGTACTGCAAATGTATGATTAACGAAATCTGGTGAAATCATTGATCTACGAGACCAAGTTTTGATTACAGACTTTTTGCCTGAATCATTCATAGAGTTTACTTTTTTCTCTACGTTATGGTCAATATAAGGTCCTTTTTTTATCGAACGAGCCATTATTTCTTCCTTCTCTCTATGATGTAACGATTAGAATATTTTTTAAGTTCTCTGGTTTTGTAGCCTTTAGCTAAAACGCCATTTCTTGAACGTGGGTGACCACCTGATGATCTACCTTCACCACCACCCATTGGGTGATCAACAGGGTTCATCGCTACCGGTCTAGTTCTCGGACGACGGCCCAACCAACGTTTACGACCAGCTTTACCTAATACTTCGTTTGCGTGATCTGAGTTAGATACAGCACCGATAGTAGCAAGACAAGTAGTCAGGATTAAACGGGTTTCGCCTGAAGGCATTTTCAAAGTAGCATATTTACCATCGCGGGCAGCTAATTGTGCGTAAGCACCTGCACTACGAGCCAATTGTGCTCCTTTTCCAGGGTGAATCTCCACGTTGTGGATGATAGAACCTAATGGAATGTTCGATAATTTTAAAGTGTTACCTACTTCTGGAGCTGCAGTATCGCCCGATAATAATACCGAACCAACTTGCAATCCTTCAGGAGCAATGATATAACGCTTCTCGCCATCAGCATAGTGTAATAATGCGATGCGGGCAGTACGGTTTGGATCGTATTCTACAGTAGCAACTGTAGCAGGAATATCGAATTTATCGCGTTTGAAATCGATAATACGATAAGATTTTTTGTGACCACCACCCATGTAGCGCATGGTCATCTTTCCTGTATTGTTACGTCCACCAGACTTTTTTGATGATGCAACCAATGATTTTTCGGGCTTGGTTGCTGTAATCTCCGTAAAGCTAGCACCAACTCTGAAGCGGGTACCTGGAGTAACTGGTTTAAATTTTCTTAAGCCCATAGTTATAATGAATTATTAAATTAAAGGGTTGCGTAATAATCTATTGTTTCGCCGTCTTTCAACGTTACGATTGCTTTTTTGTATTTCGGGCTACGACCTGATACAAAACCTGCTTTAGTGTAACGAGATTTAGCTTTTCCATCAACAACCATAGTGTTAACTGCAACGATGGTTACACCGTACAATTTCTCAATAGCTGCTTTGATCTGGATTTTGTTAGCCTTGTGGTTAACGCTAAAAGTGAAACGGTTAGATTTCTCAGTTAAAGCTGAAGCTTTTTCGGTTAATATTGGTTTTTTTAAAATTTCCATATTACTTGGCAAATGCCTCCTCCAAAGTTTTAACAGAATCAGCAGTTAACACAAGTACACCAGCGTTTAATACATCATAAGTATTCAAATCTGCTGCAGAGATTACTTTAGTTTTCTGAACGTTTCTGCTTGATAAATAGATATTATTATTTTGTGCAGGTAAAACCAACAAAGTTTTTTGAGTATCTACTTTTAAAGCAGCCAATAAACTTGTAAAGTTTTTAGTTTTAATTGTATCGAAGCTGAAATCTTCTAAAACTACCACGTTGTTATCTTTTGCTTTATAAGCTAAAGCTGATTTACGTGCTAATGATTTTAATTTCTTGTTCAATTTAAAACTGTAATCACGTGGCTGAGGACCGAAAACACGACCACCACCGTTAAATAACGGAGATTTAATGCTACCAGCACGGGCACCACCTGTACCTTTTTGTTTGTATAGTTTACGGGTCGAACCAGCAATCTCGTTACGTTGTTTAGATTTGTGAGTACCCTGACGTTGGTTAGCCAAATACTGTTTTACATCTAAATAAATCGCGTGGTCGTTAGGCTCGATACCAAATACCGATTCAGGAAGTTGCACCTTGGCACCTGTTTCTTTACCTGAAATGTTTAATACTTTAACTTCCATCTGATTATTTGTCTAAGATTACGTAAGAACCTTTAGCTCCTGGAATGGAACCACTAACTACTAATAAGTTTTGCTCAGCGTAAACTTTCAAAACCTGTAAGTTTTGAATTTTCACTCTGTCTCCACCTGTTCTTCCTGCCATGCGCATTCCTTTGAATACACGTGAAGGGAATGATGATGCTCCCAATGAACCTGGGGCACGTAAACGGTTATGCTGACCGTGAGTCTGCATACCAACACCGGCAAATCCGTGGCGTTTTACAACACCCTGAAAACCTTTACCTTTTGAGGTACCTACAACATCAACAAAATCGCCTTCTGCGAATGCATCTACAGTTACAACATCACCTAAGTTAAGTGCAGTTGTAAATGAGTTGAATTCTACCAGCTTGCGTTTCGGAGTTGTGTTTGCTTTCGCGAAATGGCCTTTCAATGGTTGAGTTGTGTTTTTCTCTTTTTTCTCATCGTAACCCAGTTGGATTGACGAGTAACCATCTACTTCTTCGGTTTTTACCTGTGTAACTACACAAGGTCCAGCCTCGATTACCGTACAAGGAATGTTTCTTCCTTCGGCATCAAAGATACTGGTCATTCCTACTTTTTTTCCAATAATTCCTGACATTTTATCTTTTAATTTTAACACCCATCGAAGCAGTAGGGCTTCGTTCAAGGTGGTTGTACATCCCCCGAAAGGGACGGCAAAGATAGACAAGAATTATTAATTTTCAAATAGTTAGCGAAATATTTTTTCAAATAAATTGCTGATATGATGCGATTTAACTTTAAAAGTAGTGTTAATGAGCTAAACCACCATTTAAACTGATAGTTATAATCGCTAAAATGATAAATCCGATAAGCACATATAGGTAATCGCGCTCTATTAAAAAGCTAAAAATGGCGAACACAATCCGGGCTATCGGCGTGAATATCAGCATCAATATGCCAAATTGCACTACTGCATCGCCCTGAAAAGTAAGTACACCTTTGAATATGGCTGCTATCGACGAAAATTTAGCCAGCTCGGGTTTAAAAACTTTATAGTCGGTAATTACACCTTTGTTATGGCTCAGGAAAATTACCCCGCCTATTAGCACAATACCCATCGAAATAATTACGCCTGCACGCAAAAGTGTACCCAGTATTAGCTGAATATCTTTATCTTTTATGTTTTCCTTATTGGCTGTGTTCATTACAATCCGCTTATTCCTTTATAAATCATTTGCATAGCCAGAAATGCAACCACCACCGCAAACACAATTTTAAGCTTATCGGTTTTGGTTTTCAATAAAACTTTCGAACCCACCGTAGCACCGGTTAAAACGCCAATACAAACCGGCATGGCGATACCTGGATCGATTTGACCACGATGTAGGTAAACCACCGCACTGGCCGCTGCAGTAACGCCCATCATAAAATTACTGGTAGTGGTCGATACTTTAAAAGGCAAACGCATAATGTTATCCATCGCAATTACTTTTAAAGCTCCGCTTCCAATACCCAGCAAACCAGATAAGGTTCCGGCAAAAAGCATCATAAAGAAACCGCCGGGTATGTGCTTTACCGCATAGGCATGCTCTGTTCCCCTGTCGGGATAAGATCCGTTCAATTTAAAAAACCTGGCCCATTTATCGGTATCATCTAAAGTAGTATGGTCTACTTTCTTCTTCAAAGTCATGATGGCCGAAAAGATAAGGATACAGCCAAATAGAATGGCAATGTAGTTGGCATTTAGGTAAACGGCTACAATTGCGCCACAAATGGCACCAATGGTAGTGGCTATCTCTAAAAACATACCGATACGGATATTGGTAATCCCCTCTTTAACATAAGCTGCCGCCGAACCCGATGAAGTAGCAATAACCGAAACAATAGATGCACCAATGGCGTAATGGATATCTACCCCCAAAGCCAAGGTGAGTAAAGGGATAATAATTACGCCTCCGCCCAAACCCGTTAACGAACCCAGTAATCCGGCCAAAAAAGCACCTAATAAAACGATTATGGTAAACAGCAATACCGACATGCGGGCAAATATAATGTACTGTTTTTGGGGAAACGAAGGATTAAGGGAATAAAATAAAGTCTATATATTAAGGGGATAAAATAGAATTTTGAGATAAAATAACCGTCACCCTGAATTTATTCAGGGCCTCTGGAGAAGTGAGCTGCTGAAATAAATTCAGCATGACGTGAACTTATGCTAATCTATTTACCAAGTCTCTTAATCATTTCCGCACTTAAATCCCTGCCATCATTCAGCCGGTTGGCAAAAAACGATTTGGCGGCTTCAAAATGTGCTTTATAGCCATTAATATCGCCATAACCAATTATTGAAGCCCACTCGTGCACAGCAGTATGGAATTCGAGGTCATCGCCGCGAATGGATTTATCGTACAAAGCCGTTTGGATCGATTCTTCGAGCATTTCTTTGTTTTTGAAAAGATACTCGGCAATACCCAGTCTCAGTTTAAACGGTGGGGTTTGGCAAATCAGGTTATCGTAAGGGTTTACTCCCATTTTATACCAAGCATACACCATACTTAGCAAACTTAAATGCGAATTGGGTTTCTGTTTATGGTCTGCATCCGAAAGACTGAATTCTTTCATGATGTTATCGTCAAGCAGCAACAACTGGCGGCTTTCGTGAAACACAAAATCGCGGGCAGCATAAATTTTCTCCCTGAACTCGACTTCATTTTCGCAGATCATGAGTTTATAGAGTTCAGATTCGGCCTGGGCATAATATTTTACCTGCTTTTGCGCATAAGGGTTTAATATGGCCAAACCAGCATAGATGTGAGATTTGTAGCTAAAAATCCTTAGCGTGGTTAAAATCTTTACATTATCAATCCCTCCCGCATAGGCAGGGTTATCCCATGGGAAAAAACCGGCATTTTTCCAGGCAGAGCCCATGCTTTCGAAACCCATGTGGGTAACGGCCTGTGTATCGGCCACAATGCGGTCGTGCTCGCGGTAATCGTCCATCTCAATGATGTTCGACTTTAAAGATTGATAAATTTCCAACGCTTTAGCGTAAACCTCATCGGTAGCACGGTGGCGCACCACCACCAGGGTCTGCCCCTCCGGACTAAAAGCCGGGCCATGCAAAGAATGGCAGGTTACAATCTGGGTGTCGGGCGGAAGGTGTTTTTCAAAAGCGGCAATTTCGGGATGTTTAACTGATGTTTGGCCCGAAACAATTGCACCATATTTGGTAGAGCGTGCAAAAGTAGCCACCACTTCATCAATTTTTTCGGCTTCAACGCAGTAAATTATAAAATCAGATTTGCGTGCCACTTCATGCCCATCGATTAAGACTTCAATTCCTTTAGGCTCGAGCTCATTTTTTAAATCTGTAAAACGCAAAGGCATATCTGCCCCGCATACTTTATAACCAGCGTTTACAAACGATACAGCATACAATTTGCCCATATCGCCTAAACCAATAATTCCTATTTGCATGAAACAAATGTAACCTATCGCACATAATTTTATAATAAAACTTCGATAAAATTGTTATTTAACATGTTAAACACAAACATATTTGTCTTTCACCCCTAAACTTCACATAAAAATATTAACCGGGAAATGGATAAAAATGTAGTTTTACACGATAACACCTATATTTAAACTATGCAAAAAATTAAACACACCCTACTGTTTTTAGGCGCTATGCTATTTGTAAACTTTGCGTTTGGGCAAACTTTACCTGACACGACAAAGAATACAGACCCATCATTAAATGGCCAGTATCAGTTCATGTTAAAGAAATCGAAAAGCTTCAATGGTGCAAGGCTGATTAACCCCAACCGGTTATCGTCTTTATGGAAAAGTGTTAACGATACGCTACGGAAAGAACGTAAGCAATTGCAGGAAGCCAGACAAGAAATTAAGGCCCAGGCTGGTAATATTTCGAGTTTAAAAGGCGAGGTTACCGGAAAAGAAAGCTCGCTGGTTACAGCCAATGCTTCGGTTAACGAAATTAAGTTTTTAGGAATTGCTTTCGATAAGGGCACCTATAACACCATTGTTTGGTCAATTATCATTGTACTGGGCCTTGGCCTGGCCTTTATTATTTTCCAATCGGGTAAATTAAGGCACGAAGCCAAATACCGTACGGAGCTTTACCAGGAAGTGGCCGATGAATTTCAGGCACACAAGGTTAAGGCTAAAGATAAAGAGATGAAACTTGCCCGTGAGCTGCAGGATGAGCGTAATAAATGGGACGAAGGCAGAGGCAGATAACTTGGTCTAATTGATTGAATTTTGAATGATTGAATGATTTAGCGTTACTCAATCATTCAAAATTAATTTTGTCCAATCACAGATCTCTCCCCGCCTGTACGGGCAGGCATTCCGCTACGCTCAGTCGAGATGACGTGACGAGTCTAAGGATCGGGATTTAATTCTTCAAGCTATACTTCAATCCAACCTCAAACTCTCCATTACTGTAATTCTGCATTTTTGAAGTATTGGTTGTGTACTGAAATAAAATAGAAAACTGATTTTTATAGTTAGCACCAAAGCCTCCGGTAAAGCTATTGGTACTGTGGTAAATGCCATTCAACATCAATTTTTGATCTAAAAACTGAAGGTTTACCCCTGCATCAAAAATACCATCATAGTTCTGCACCCCACGATAAACCAATTTAGGTTCAATGCTGTTGATTAGCTTATCGGTAGTAAACTTATAGCCAGCGGCCAGAAAATAGATAGACCGATCAACAACGTTTCTAACCTGATCTCTTTTAAAAAACCTTTTCAGGTTGGGCAAAGCGCCCTGAATAGTTAATTTATCTGTACGGTATGCTACACCGAAATCGCCATCCAGATATAATTTACGGTCGTTAAAACTATTGAGTACATCATCGTCGAGATCTCCCTTTACCTTACCAAAATCTACCCACTCGTTCATAATCCCTGCCGACAAACCAAAATCGATAAATTCGCTGCCACCGTTTAAAGGTAAATGATATGCATAAGTTACCGTTGCCCTTGTGCGGTTAATGGCACCGGCACCTTCGTTATAAAAAAGCATCCCCAAGCCCACCTTATCATTTTGCAGACCGTAATCGCCGGTTAAATACTGAATGCGGGGGCCACCATCTACCCCCGTCCATTGGGTTTTGAGGGCAGCATTGAGGTTCAGTCCTTTCTCTACACCAGCCATTGCCGGATTGGCCAAAAACTGGTTCTGGTAATAAATGCTCCCCATGGGGTTGAGTTGGGCGAATGCCGGTATCGCAAATAAAAACAACAGCCCTGCTAAAATACTTTTCACTCTTCTCATGCTGTTACTTTTTATATAAAATAGATATAAACCCTTTAACAGTACCTTCGGCGCCTAAATCGAGTATGTAATAATAGGTATCTTCGGCAAGGGCCGATCCGTTTACATAGCCATCCCAGTTGTTCTTGTAATTTACTGCCGAATAAAGCATCCGCCCTCCCCTGTCGAAAATAGTGAGCTTATTGTTGGGGTATTTCTCCAGGCCTTTAATCACAAAAAAATCGTTCTTACCATCGCCGTTTGGCGTAAGGATATTATTTACAATGCTTACCTGCGCCTGGGTATCGATAATTAGAAAAGGCTGTAAAAATCCTTGTGTTAAACTGGTATTGGTAACCTGAAAAGATTGAACCAATACCATTTCGCCAATGCTGAAATCGTATAACTGGTTATTGATTTTACCATAACCGCTTGCCGAATTAAGCACATAAGGTAAGCTTTGCGCTTTAACCCCGCGACCAAAAAAGAGAAGCACCAGAAAAACAAACAGGCAATATGTTCTTTTCATCGTTCTTAATTTAAAGAGATCCAGGCCGAGCCATCGCTTTGGATGGTATATGCTTTTGCACCGCTAATGGTGGTAATAGTTGTATCGTCGTTCATGGTAATGGCATTGTTTAAGGTAACATTACCTGTTGACAAGGCTTTTACGATAACATAAATCCTGCCCTTGCAGGTTGATGCCCCGGGCAAATTTAAAGTAACCGGAAGTCCGGCATTTTTTAGCCTCACGGTATAATGACTGGCATCAAGCGATAACGTTCCGCCTGTGGTATAGGTTAAAATACTTGCCGAAACCGAGCCATTTACGTTTAGCGTGCTGGCACTTGCCGGAGCATAGGTGGTTGATATAGCTGCATTACTGCCATTGAGGGTTAAAGTTCCGCCATCTGCAGTCATGCTACCCGCAATTAGCGGATAGATTGTATTGGTATTGGCAATGGCCAAGATGTTATTTGCACTGGTACTGGCGCTGCCAGCGTTGCTACCAATAAAAATGTTTCCCGAACCATTGTTTTTTGATCCGGCAGCATAACCTACGGCCGTATTGTTATCGCCATTACTAGCCTCTAAAGCCAAACTACCAATAGCTGTATTGTTAATGCCGCTACCGTTAGCCATTAAGGTATGGGTACCAAATGCACTGTTGTTCGAGCCTACTGTACTTATACTTAAAGCCTGCGAACCAAAGCCACTGTTGTTGATACCACTGAAACTCCTTTGCAACACCAGATAACCAAAAGCACTGTTTTCGTAACCTGAAATGTTTAACGAAAGCGCCTCTTTACCAAATGCACTGTTGTAAAAGCCCGAAACATTGCTTGCAATGGTTTTATAGCCGTAAGCAACATTGCTTTCTGCCGAATTGCCCAAACGACCCGATTTTTGTCCGTTTACCAAAAAGTTAATGGCCACATCATCGGTATTACCTAAAAAATTATTGGTTTGATCTACATTCCCCGTATTCCCTTTTAATGCCCAGGCATTTGCATTGGCAAATAAAGTACGGCTAATTAATTCGGGTTTACCTGTAATGGCATTGGTAATGTATACTTTGTTAGCATCGGCAATACCAGCAGTCGTTAGTTTTGCAACGGTTACGGATGCATCGGTCAGTTTTGATGTGGTTACCGAACCATCTGCCAGCTGCAGAGTATTCACTGCTGCATCATCGATATTTACTGTTTTAACTTCTTTGTTGCCAATTTTTACGGAGGTAACCGCCGCATCGGCCAGTTTTGGTGTAGTAACTGAACCATCTGTCAGTTGCAGGGTATTCACTGCTGCATCATCAATATTGATATTTTTAACTTCTTTATTTCCGATTTTTACTGAAGTAACTGCCGCATCAGCTAGTTTTGGAGTAGTAACCGCACCATCTGTCAGTTGCAGGGTATTTACTGCTGCATCGCCAATATTGATATTCTTTACTTCTTTATTGCCAATTTTCACCGAAGTAACTGCTGCATCAGCCAGCTTGGGCGTGCTTATGGCTCCATCGGTTATTTTTAATGTGGTAACGGCAGCATCGGCCAGTTTAACGGTTGTTACTGCGCCGGCATTAATATCAATAACCACATCTTTCAGCAAGGCTGAAGTACCGTTGGCACTAACAGCTAAATCGGTAGAGGTTAAACTTTTGGCTCCAGCCAGTTGGGCAACATCTAATGTAACCGGTTTCCAGGCTGTTCCATCGAACAGTAAAACCTGGTTATTGGCTGGTATAGCTACACTTAATGTTTTCCCCTGTAAATTCGCAATAGTGGGATTGGGATAATTACCTGTTAAATCACCTCCTGCAACCCCGGTTGAAGGTCCAACCGACCCTACCGGACCGACATCTCCTTTATCGCCTTTTACACCTTGTATGCCTTGAATTCCAGCGGGGCCTGTAACGCCGGGATCTCCTTTAGCACCAGTTGCTCCCTGTGCACCGGTAGCACCGGTTAAACCAATCGGGCCTTGAGCTCCTGTTGCCCCTGCAACACCTGCCGGCCCCTGAGGTCCGGCAACTCCTGCTACACCTTGCGTGCCTGCAGGACCTGTTGCCCCGGTATCGCCTTTTGATCCAGCAGGGCCATTAGCTGCATACAATGCATATGGAACACTCAATAACTGAGCTGTTCCGGCTAAACTAAAGTTGGTTCCATTATCGGGATCGATTTCTACTTTTACAAATTTTAATCCGCTAGCCCAGGTTACCCCGACCAGAGTACCGCTTACCGAAGTTGCCCCGCTCGAGCCAATTGCTACTGCATAAAGCCCGTAAGCATTGGTTACCACATTTCTGACTTCGCTGTACTGCGCAGTTCCGGTTGATGATCCATCCAGTATACTGATTCGCAGCGATATGCTCTTGTTTGCCAGTGGTGTACCATTAGCATTCCTTGCTGCTCCCTGATAGTTAAATTGCTGTGGCGCCTGCGCCTTAACAGCCAGTGCCAGGCCGAAGCTCAGCAATGCGATAAGTAAAAGTTTTTTCATGAACCGGGATGAGATCTAAATTGCAAGGCTTCAAACAAAAAATAAGGGCCTTACGTTCAAATCTACTAATTAGTATATCCCGTTATGTCTACTTTACACAAAAGACTATTCACCAAGACAACGCAACACTCAAAATACTGACAATCAACACGATAATCAGTATCTTATTTTGTATTTTTACACCAACACCCTATTTTTGGGATATTTTCGTTCTGAAAACAGAAGAAAAAACACTTCAAATACTGCATTCAGGCTATATTTACCGACAATAAGCGTTACATCAACCGTTAAGTTTCTGAAGGAAAAGATATTCCCTTAATGTTGCGATACAAATCAACCGCGTATAAATCGGTCATTCCCGACACAAAATCCAGCACACTCTGAATAATAGAATAGATATCGGTTAAATCGGTATGATATTGTTTGGGAATAAGCTTAACCAATTTTTTATAGTAGTGGGTATTGTTGTGGATCAATGCCGGAACAAACTCTTCCAATAAACCAGCCATAATTTTATAACCAGCTACTTCTTTCTGAATCACTGACGAGAAATTATAGATACGCTCTACAGATATTTTTTCGACTGCTTTCCAGGCCGACAAATAAGGTTCGGGGATCATATCGGTTAAACTCTGGTTCAGTTCGCCACGCAATAGCCTTTCTTGCTCGTTAAAAAAGATACCTGCACATAAATTGGTTAATGTATTAATGGCTTTTGCTCTTAGCAAACCAATTTTTGCATCATCATCTTCATAATCATGTTTCAACCGGTCTTTGATGGTTTTAGAATTTGCAAAAGGCAACAGGTAATTTTTTACTTCCTCGTACGAAAGGATTTTTAAACGGTGGGCATCTTCCAGATCGATAATACTGTAACAAATATCATCAGCAGCCTCAACGAGATAAACCAATGGATGGCGTTTGTAAATGAGGTATTCGCTTTGTTCCTGCTCTAGCTTAAGCTCGGCAGCAATCTTTTTAAAACTATCTTCTTCTGATTGAAAGAAACCATATTTTTTACGGTGCAACAATCCTTTCTGCTTGCCTGCAATAGAGGCACACGGATATTTGGCTATTGAAGCTAAGGTAGAATAGGTTAATGCATAAGCATCGTTACCCTTGCCTTTTAACGGATGGGTAAGAATGCGGATGGCATTGGCATTTCCTTCAAAATTAATTAAATCGTGCCATTGTGCCTCGCTCATTTCTTTCTGGTAAACTTTACCGTCACCATCGGTAAAATAGCGCGAAATTGCAGCTTCGCCCGAGTGACCAAAAGCAGGATTGCCTAAATCGTGGGCCAATGCAGCAGCGGCCACAATATTACCTACTTCGTTAATTAAAGGAACTTCTTTAATCAGGGCAGGGTTATGCTCCTCAACACTTTTAAGAAAAATATTGGCCATGGAGCGGGCAACACTCGCTACTTCTAAACTATGGGTTAGGCGGTTGTGCACAAAAACACTCCCTGGCAATGGAAAAACCTGGGTTTTATTTTGCAATCTTCTAAAGGGAGACGAAAAAATCAGGCGGTCGTAATCGCGCTGAAAATCTGAACGGGCTCTGTCGGTGCTGGCACCGTATTGTTCTTGTCCAAACCTTTTATTCGAAAGTAAATATTTCCACTCCATTGCTCAGTTTAATTTTGGGCGAAGTTAAGGATTAGCGGGATTTAATAAAACCTGAGGACAAACTTTCTAAACCGGTTTATATTGGGAGTATAAGCTCTCCTACTGTTCTTCGTAATGATAAGTCAATCCGCCATCAACAAAATAAGTTGAGCCCGTAACATACCGGGCATCATCAGAAGCCAGAAAAGCCACAATGCCTGCAACATCTTCGGGCGTACCCAGCTTTTTCATCGGAATATTGTCCAATAACTTTGCTAACTTCTCCTTATCGTTTAAAAGCGATTTATTGATGGGTGTAGCGATAGCACCCGGTGCCACATTATTTACCCTGATATTGAAAGGAGCCAGCTCTGTTGCAAGGTTACGGGTTAACATTTTTAAGGCACCTTTACTGGCACAATAAGGTGCAAAATGCGGAAAAACGATTTCTTCGTGCACCGAACTCATATTTACAACTACTCCAGCAATCTTGTTGGCTATACAGTGTTTAACGAAAGCCTGGGTACCAAAAAACAGTCCTTTTAAATTGGTGTCCATTACCAGATCAAAATCGGCCTCTGTTACCTCCCAAAAGTTATGGTTCTTTTCAACACCCGCATTGTTTACCAAAATATCCAATTTGCCGTATGCTTTTATGGCATTGGCAACTAAACTGGTTACACTTTCTACCTGACTAATATCTGCTTCTAAAAAAACAGCTCGTCTGCCCAGGGCTTTAATTTCGGCAATTAGTTTTTCGCCACGTTCATCCAGCTTTCTTCCGTTTAAAATAATATCGGCACCTTCGGCTGCTAAACGTAAGGCGCATGCAGCACCAATTCCCTGACTGCTACCTGTAACTAAAGCTACTTTATTCTTAAATCTTTCCATTATCTGATCATTAACTGATTATAAAAGTGCCACTAAAGCCGTCCACCCGGTTTGATGACTTGCACCTAAACCTTTTCCATTATCGCCGTTAAAATATTCGTAAAACAGCATATAATCCTTAAAGTGTTCATCGTGGTTAAACTTTGCGCACCCACCAAAAACAGCTCTTTCTCCCTTTTCGTTTTTTAAAAAGATATTTTTTAACCGTTTACCCAATAAATCGGCTATTTCAGCAAGCGAATAATAGGTATTGCTACCTGTTGGATATTCTACCCTAAAATCGTCGGTGTAATATTCGTGAAAATGCTTCAGTGCATCAATCAACAGGTAATTAATGGGAAACCAAATGGGGCCTCTCCAGTTGCTGTTGCCGCCAAACATACCCGTATCGCTTTCTGCCGGAATATATTTAACAGAATAATCGTTACTATTTAACCAATAACTGTATGGCTCAGTTTCATATTTCTTCGAAATAGAACGGATACCGAACTCTGAGAGGAACTCAGTAGTATCGAGCATACGGCGCAATAACATTTTCATGCGGTGGCCGCGCAACAGCGAAAATAAATGTTTATCGTTACCGCTTTTATCTTCCCAATGGCTCACCAGCTGTACCAAATCGGGTCGTTGAAGCATAAAAGATGCTAGCCGATTTTTAAGTTTAGGTAAATCTTTCCAATCCTGATCGCTAAAAACAATGACAGCAAACATCGGAATCAAGCCTACCAGGGTTCTGAGCCTTAGCCTATCCCAACCACCATCGGGTTTGCGGAGTAAATCGTAATAAAAACCGTCCTGGTCATCCCATAAACCGGTATGGTACTCGCCCATGTTATCAATAGAACCTGCAATAAACAAAAAGTGTTCTGAAAACTTAATGGCCATATCTTCATAAACCGGATTGTGCAGCGCGAGTTCGATACTAATCTGCAGCATATTTAAAGCGTACATTGCCATCCAGCTGGTACCATCGGCTTGCTCTAAAAAGCCACCACCTGGCACCGGCTCGCTCCTGTTAAACACCCCTATGTTATCTAAACCAAGAAAACCGCCTTCAAAAATATTATTACCCTCGCTATCCTTTTGATTTACCCACCATGTAAAATTAAGCAGCAGCTTCTGAAAAACTTCTTCCAGGAATTTCAGATCACCCTTTCCTTTATTTTTTTTATCCATAATGTAGACCTTGTAAGTGGCCATGGCATGTACCGGCGGATTGGTATCGGTAAAATCCCACTCGTAAGCAGGCAACTGCCCGTTGGGGTGAATATAATTATTGCTAACCAGTAACTTCAGCTGCTGTTTGGCAAAATCAGGATCGATGGGTGCCAGCGCAATACAATGAAAGGCAAGGTCCCAGGCGGCAAACCAGGGATACTCCCACTTATCGGGCATCAGAATAATATCGGCTGCCATAAAATGGCTCCAATGAAAGTTACGTCCGCAAGCCCGCTTTACAGCTGGTTTTGGTAAACCTGTATCGCCCTTTAGCCAAACATTTACATCATAGTTGTAGTATTGCTTGTTCCAAAGTAAGCCCGCCCAGGCCTGGCGTTGCAGCTGTTGCTCCTCTTCACTGCTATTGGCCTTGTATTTATTGGCATAAAACTCATCTGCTTCTTTTTTCCGCAAATCAAAAATCGCATCAAAATTTTCGAAAGGTTTTTCGATTGGTTTAATGGACAGCCTAAGCTTAAAACTCAGACTTTGTTTTGCGGGTACAAGTTTATGGTAATGTACCGCTACCTTAGTTCCGCTCTTAGCCGGATTTACTTCGTTTTCTTTGCCGTTAACAACGTAATTATTAATGCCATCCTTTACATAAGGCGAAACATTGGCCGATTGATACAAACGCTCATTGTTGCTTTCGTTATTGGTAAATAAAAAATCAGGATCACCATCTGCATAGGCGTACATTTTGCCCTGCTTTTCTGAATGGAAAAGTAACTCGTTTTCGCCTAGATAATTTATAGCGGGTTTGGCAACGCTCCCCTCCCAACTCCAGTTGTTGCGGTACCACAACTGAGGTAACAAATGAATTTCTGCATCTTCGTTACCGCGATTACTAACGGAATAATGTACTAAAATATCGTCTTCTTCATTTTTGGCGTAAGTGATAAACACATCAAAATATTTATCCTGATCAAAAATTCCGGTATCTATGAGTTCAAATTCTGGGTCTTGCCTTGTTCCCCTGGCATTTTCGGTTAACAGTTGCGTATATGGAAAAGCTGATTGTGGGTATTTATACAACATTTGCATGTAGGTATGCGCTGGTGTATTATCCAGATAGTAATAAATTTCCTTTACATCTTCTCCGTGGTTACCTTCTCCATTGTTTAACCCGAAAAGACGTTCTTTTAAAATGGCATCCTTACCGTTCCAAAGTGCAAGCCCCAAACATAACAATTGCTGATCGTCGCTAAAACCTGCCAACCCCTCTTCTCCCCATCTAAAAGCCTTGCTTCTGGCGCTATCGTGTGTAGTATAGCTCCAGGCATCGCCATTATTACTGTAATCTTCGCGTATGGTTCCCCATTGCCTTTCTGATATATACGGTCCCCATTTGAGCCAGTTTGCACGGCTTTGGTACTGTGCGTCAATTCTACTTTGTTCGGCATTTGCCATAAGGAATGTTTAAGATTTTTAGGCCTAAATTAATATGTACGTTAAATATCAAATATTTAATGCATTAAATATTAAAAGTTATGTCAGGAAAACGCCAACAAAAATCAAACCTTTTAATTAATGAAACGTTCTATATACAAATATTCAATGGCAGGATTATGAAAACGAGTATCTATAATAAAGCAGAGCATTTGGAAGGTTATATAGGTAAGGAAGGCAACAGTGAAGAAAAATCGGAAGTGCAAAAAGCTTATGAAGCCGGCAATAAGGGCAATGAAGTAACTAGTTTTGGTAAAGAAACCATAGCGCGGTACAATGCAGAAACCATGCACCTTGATAAAACAATGCCCAGGGATGGGTTCGACAATACGGGTACGCAGGGCGCCGATTCATTGAGCGACGATGCTTACAACAGCCCGGATAAGCACCCCACAGTAAAAAGTGCCGAAAGCCATACCGGCAGCTCATCTGAAGATTTTAAAACTAAACCGGGCATTAATGAGGCCGATGAGGATCATGCGCTAGATACCGGAATATAAAAAATAAAGCTATGGGACTACTAAAATACGCCATACTGGGTACAGCAGCTGTATACGGGTTAAAATATCTGACTAAGAAAAGGAGCGCTGATGGCAAATCTTTGGCAGATGATATTAAAACGAAAGCCAGCATATACCTCAACCAAGCGAGTAATTTCGGTGAAAGAGTAAGGCACGACTACAGGCAAACCAGCGATCTATACTGACAGGATTTGAAAGTTTACAGACACAAAAAATTGATATATATCAAGATATTTATCAATGAGAACTTGTAAATTGATGAGATGTTTGTGAAATTTGCGCTGCTGTAGGATTCGCGACAAAGATTAACTAAAAAGATCATTAACAACTAAAATTTAAGGGCATTTTGCTACTTGATTAACGCAATTCAGTTGTGGAATTCTACTTAATTTCCATCTACCGGAAAAGCATTAAAAATTTAAAAGGGATTATTCTTTACGGATATTCCCTTTTTAATTCGGGATAGTACAAATGTTATATTATAACGGTTAACAAGCCATTTGCTATCTTACACCTTTGCTCTGGTTGTTTCGGGGATTGCTATCTACATCATTTTTATCAGATCCGTTTCTTTCTCTATGCTGAGGCGGGTTTTCCATCCTGCTTTTTTCGAGCTCAGAAAAATCACCATCTTTTTGATTAGCCACTTCGCCATGCGATGGCTGTTTTTTATTTGCTGTTTCATCTAGGTTGGCAAAATCCTGCCCAATTACCGACGGGTCGTTTTCTGTTTTTACTTGCTTTTTCATATCAGTAAAACCACGAAATAAAGCTTTTGTTCTAAAATGCGGGCACAAAAAAAGTCCTGGCTTACACCAGGACTTTCTCATTTCTTTTAAAATCAATTAAACTTTGATTTCAACTTCAACACCGCTAGGTAATTCAAGTTTCATTAAAGCATCAACTGTTTTAGAGTTAGAGCTATAAATATCCAATAAACGTTTGTAAGCGCATAATTGGAATTGCTCTCTAGCTTTTTTGTTTACGTGTGGAGAACGTAATACAGTAAAGATTTTTTTCTCTGTAGGAAGTGGAATTGGACCACTTACAACTGCACCCGTAGGCTTAACAGTTTTTACGATTTTCTCAGCAGATTTATCTACTAAGTTGTAATCGTAAGATTTTAATTTAATTCTGATTCTTTGGCTCATCTTGTTTTTAATTATGGTTTCCTGTTAGAGCTATTAACAACAGAAACCGGATTTATCTTAGTGTGATTTCACCGATTTAATGATTACACCGATTTCAGTTATCCATCGGTGTAATCTCATTAATCTGTGTAATCCTTTTATTAGTCTTCAGATTTAACTCTTCCTTTAGATTTCGCTACTACTTCGTCCTGTACGTTTTTAGGCGCTGGCTCATAGTGATCGAATTCCATTGTAGAAGTTGCACGGCCTGAAGTGATGGTACGTAACTGAGTTACATAACCGAACATTTCTGAAAGTGGCACCAATGCTTTGATAACCTGTGCACCGTTACGGGTATCCATACCTTGTAACTGACCACGACGACGGTTCATATCACCGATAACATCACCCATGTTTTCTTCAGGGGTTAAGATTTCGATTTTCATGATTGGTTCCATCAACGAAGGTTTACATTTAGGTAAAGCCTCACGGTATGCCATACGGGCAGCAAGCTCGAATGATAAAGCATCTGAATCGACTGCGTGGAATGAACCATCAATCAAACGTACTTTCATATCAGGAAGCGGGTAACCAGCTAATACACCGTTCGCCATTGCAGAAGCAAATCCTTTCTCAACTGAAGGGATAAATTCACGAGGAATTGAACCACCTACAATTTCGTTTACAAACTGTAATCCGCCTTTTTCAAAATCTGCATCAATTGGAGAGATAACAACTTTGATATCGGCAAATTTACCACGACCACCTGATTGTTTTTTGTAAACTTCGCGGTGTTCCGTAGTACCGAAGATAGCCTCTTTGTATGCTACTTGTGGCGCACCTTGGTTAACCTCTACTTTAAATTCGCGTTTTAAACGGTCAATTAAGATATCTAAGTGAAGCTCACCCATACCAGAAATTACAGTCTGACCAGTTTCCTGATCTGTTTGTACTCTGAATGTAGGATCTTCTTCAGCCAGTTTAGATAAGCCCATACCTAATTTATCAACGTCAGCCTGAGTTTTAGGCTCAATAGCTAAACCGATAACCGGATCAGGGAATACCATCGACTCAAGAACGATTGGGTGTTTCTCATCACAAAGGGTATCACCAGTTTTGATATCTTTAAATCCAACTACAGCAGCAATATCACCGGCAGCCACGTTAGGCACAGGGTTTTGCTTGTTAGCGTGCATTTGGAAGATACGTGAAATACGCTCTTTACTTTCTGAACGGGTATTGTAAATGTAAGAACCAGCTTCCAAGTTACCTGAATAAACACGGATAAAGCATAAACGACCTACAAATGGGTCAGTTGCAATTTTAAATGCTAAAGCTGCAAATGGCTCATCAATACTTGGTTTCAATAAAACTTCTTCGTTAGTATCAGGGTTAGTACCTACAACACCTTCTGAATCTAAAGGTGAAGGCAATAACTCCATTACATAATCCAACATGGTTTGAACACCTTTGTTTTTGAAAGATGAACCACACACCATAGGAACGATTTTAGCATCTAAAACAGCTGCACGTAAAGCATCTAAAACTTCACGCTCAGTGATGGTTTCAGGAGCATCGAAGAATTTCTCCATTAGAGACTCATCATAATCAGCAACTGATTCTAATAATTTCTCTCTCCACTCAGCAACCTCATCAATCATATCATCAGGAATTGGCACTTCAGTAAAGGTCATACCTTTATCGTGCTCGTTCCAAACGATACCACGGTTGTTGATCAAATCAACCACACCTTTAAACTGATCTTCAGCACCGATAGGTAATTGCAAAGGAACTGCATTACTACCTAACATATCTTTAACCTGCTTAACAACTTTTAAGAAGTCAGCACCAGAACGGTCCATTTTGTTAACGAAACCGATACGGGCAACATTATAGTTGTTAGCTAAGCGCCAGTTAGTTTCTGATTGAGGCTCAACACCATCAACAGCAGAAAACAAGAACACTAAACCATCTAATACACGTAACGAGCGGTTTACCTCTACGGTAAAATCCACGTGTCCCGGTGTATCGATAATGTTCATGTGATAGTTCTGGTTTCTGTATTTCCAGTTAACTGTTGTTGCAGCAGAAGTAATGGTAATACCACGCTCTTGCTCTTGTGCCATCCAGTCCATTGTTGCAGCACCTTCGTGCACCTCACCAATTTTATGACTTACACCAGCATAATAAAGGATACGCTCAGTTGTGGTAGTTTTACCAGCATCAATGTGAGCCGCAATTCCAATATTTCTTGTAAATTTTAAATCTCTTGCCATGTTATGTTTTTGATTTATCTGATTTTAAATGATTGCACCGATTATGTAGAAACAAATCGGTGCAAATTATCTAATCAGTATAATCTTCTAATTAAATCTGTGTAATCTTACTAGTCTGTTAATCCTAAAACTAGAATCTGAAGTGAGAGAACGCTTTGTTAGCCTCAGCCATTTTGTGCGTATCTTCTTTCTTCTTAACAGCAGCACCTTCACCTTTAGCAGCAGCTACGATTTCACCAGCTAATTTCTCTTTCATGGTTTTTTCACCACGACGACGAGCGTATAAAATTAACCATTTCATACCTAAAGCTGTTTTACGCTCTGGTCTAACCTCAGTTGGAACCTGAAAGTTAGCACCACCAACACGACGAGATTTAACCTCTACAGCTGGCATAATGTTAGTTAATGCACGTTTGAATACCTCTAAACCGTTTTCACCTGCTTTTTTCTCAGCAATTTCAACAGCATCGTAAAAGATTGAGTAAGCGATAGATTTTTTTCCATCGTACATCATATTGTTTACAAAACGAGTTACCTGAACATCATTGAATTTTGGATCAGGAAGAATAATTCTCTTTTTTGGTTTTGACTTTCTCATTTCTTATTTCCTCCCGATTATTTCTTTTTACCTTTTGTTGGCGCCGCAGCTACTTGTCCTGGTTTAGGGCGTTTAGTACCATATTTAGAACGACGTTGGTTACGACCAGCTACACCTGATGTATCTAAT
>NZ_QAJQ01000022.1:60720-86447 GCF_003852395.1 Pedobacter sp. KBW01 | reverse complement strand
ACCTCTTCGCTGTGGACAGCTGTCCAACGCTGGAGACTTACTCTTGAACTCCAGTGCTACTCTACCTTTTCTAACTAATTGTTGAATGGTTGGCATTGTGCTTTTTTATGTTTTTTTATTAAAAAATTTACCGCTCCCCCGGCATCTTTACAGATAGCCCATAAAACGGACTGCAAAAGTAGAACAATTCTTTTTAAAAATCAAGGGGTTAGCGTAAAAAGTTTGGAGCCCGGAGTTTTTAGTTTAGAGTTGAAGATTAAGGAGTTGTGAGACAGTTTGCAGTTTTTAGTTTTGGGTTGGCCATTTCCAATTCTTCAATACCTTAATATGATTGTCCTGGCGATTAGCTTTTGAAGCATCAAGTTCTTTTCAAACAGGCATAAAAGATTGTTTGAAATACTTTATCTTTAGTAAAAATCTAAATTATATGTTCTTAAGTATCATTGGAATTATCATCATTTTTATTGGCTTTGCTGTTTCTAACCAAAACAATGTTATTGGCCGCTACAGCAATATCGCCAAAATTACAGGCGTGGTTTTGGTAATTATCGGTTTATCCTTTTCTGTGTTTAAAGTGATTGACGCCGGTGAGGTTGGCGTTAAAACAGTTTTTGGTAAAGTAGATAACGATGTTTTGTATAGCGGTTTGAACGTAATTAACCCGATTGCAGTAATCACACCTTTTGATGTTAAAACCCAAAATTATACCATGTCTGGCGTTCATGATGAAGGCAATAAACAAACTGACGATGCACTGCGGGTTTTATCGGCAGATGGACTGGAAGTAATTATTGATCTCTCGGTATTATTCAGGGTTAAAGGAAGTGCAGCTCCACAAATCCTAAGGGAAATTGGAACCGATTACCTGGAAAAGATTGTTCGCCCAGTTTCGCGTACTGCCATTAGAGATAATGCCGTAGCTTATGATGCTGTTGCACTATATTCCAGTAAAAGGGATGAATTTCAGGCTAAAATATTTAACACTATTGAGAAAAGTTTTGCCAAAAGGGGTTTAGAATTAGAGCAACTTTTAGTGCGCAACATCACCCTTCCCGCATCGGTAAAAGCAAGTATTGAATCTAAAATAAATGCCGAACAGGATGCGCAAAAGATGACATTTGTGCTTCAAAAGGAACGCCAGGAAGCAGAACGTAAAAGAGTAGAAGCCCAGGGTATTGCCGATTATCAACGTATTCTTTCAACAGGGTTGAGTGACAGGCAGCTTCAATATGAATCTATATTGGCTCAAAAAGAAATTGCGAAATCGGCAAATACGAAAGTTATTATCATGGGGAATGGAAAAACTGCTCCAATTATTTTAGGCGGAAATTAATTTAAAACACTCAAAACATGAAAACGAAAATCATTACCATCGTGCTTTTTAGTATTGCGTACCTGTGTAATGCACAAACTACTCCGCCTGTTAAAAGAAAGGCAAATGTAGATTTTGATGCTTACGAAAAATTAATACCAGAAGTTAAAGCCCACCGAAAAAGCAGATTGGTCGACTTACCTGCTTTTTTAAAAATGGCAGCAGAAAAGGGCACCATTATTTTAGATACCCGATCAGATAGCTTATATAAAAGAAAACATGTTAAAGGGGCAATACACCTTAACTTCTCTGATTTTACCCAACAAAACCTACTCAGGCTTATCCCTAATGCCGATACCAGAATATTAATCTATTGCAACAACAACTTTGTAGATGATGCAGCCAATTTTGCCAGTAAAACAGTTATTCCTGTCATGGTTAATAAAAAAATCGCAGCCATTTCATTAGCGCTCAACATCCCAACTTACATTAACCTGTATGGTTATGGATACAGAAATGTTTATGAGCTTTCTGAACTGGTAAGCACATTAGATAAAAGAATAACTTTTGAGGGAACGCACGTTAAAAACAGTGCGGTTAACGCTCAGCTAATAAAAGCTAACTAATTACAATCCTTAAAACCATCTTTCAGCACCTTTAACCTGGCTACCGCAGCTTCGAGCTCTTTGGGGGCTTTACCGTATTCGTAGGTAATTTTATATTGCTTACCATCAGCGTTAATGGCGATCCACTCGGCACCACCATCTGCACAATCAGGGCAGCCTATTGTTTCGGGCAGGGCAGCAATTTTCTCCATATTCAGGTCGTTTTTGATGGCATTTACATCTGCCTCAGAAATTGTTTTGCTGCAGGTTTTGGTATCGGATGTCTGGCCGTTTTTTGATTTGGAAAAAGTAAGTTTCAAATCACTGATGAGCAGATTATTGGAGCAATATCCGACACACATCCCAAAAGAAGAGCCATAGCTGATACTATTCAGATTATTGATGCGATCTTTTTTACATCCCGAAAAAGATAAGATTGCACTGAAAGTAATGAAGAGTAAGGTTCTTTTCATAGGCTTAAAATCAATTGGTTTATTAATTATTTTGTTGTTATTAAGGTTTTAAAACAGGGCTTAATTGTTCCGAATTTACGAAAATTGCCCTATAAGCAGGTACTGAAGCTTCTAATGTCCATAATAATACACCTTTTCTATTGGTTAATACCATAATATGCCTTTTCGAACTGCAACACAGTATATTTTCAGGGGTAATCATATAAGCGCTACCCATACGATCGTTATAAATTTGTGGTGGCAACTTAATGTGCATATCTAAAGCCGCGCTTTTGGCCGGTTGGTTTAGCTTAAAGGTGTACACGCCAGATTGATGTTTATCTATCCCATTATCGAAAAACATTAAATTACCTTCTGCGTTTATATGCACCGCATGAGCCTGAGAGAAACCGGCTTCGGCAGGTATCTTAATATCCCCTCCTTTACCAAATTTCCAGATTACTTTGCCCGTTTTCGAATCGATTTTCCAAATCTGTCCGTTATTATAAAAGGAAATGATATAATTTCCATCCGTATCGTAATTTAAACTGTTGGCGTGCATCCAGTCTTTTTTAGTTTTTAACAGCGCCATGTCAGCAAAAGGATCAAGTGCATCAAACACACTCCATTTCCATATCTGTTTTCCTTTCTGATCCATCACCATAATACCGTCGCCATTTATGGTATCTTGCCTGGCACCACCAATATGAGTTAAATCGGTTATCTTGCGGTCAACAAAGAGCGTTACCAATTCGCCCTTACTGTTTTTTAAAATTTCGTGGTGAATGGTTTGTTTAAAATCGCCCTGTCCTTTTTTCAGGTGTAACACGGTATCGCCATTCAGATTAATTTCCAGAATTTGGCTCCCATAGCTTGTAGGTTCATCGTTACTCCCCAAAATAGACAGCAAGGTTTTATCTTTGGTAAAGTTGATTACTTTGAAGCCCATATTATCAATCATGTGGTACCACCTTAATCTTCCTTTATAATCAACCAGATAAGCCATTCCCGGCGAATACCTTTTGTTAATGAGGATTAATCCGTTTTTAAATTCCTTTGGGATCAACTTATCATCAGCACTTTTGGCCTTAAATTGGTCTTTTAACCATTCCGGTAAATCGCGCGATTCGAAAGTATAGGTTTTACTTACTGTTTCGGCACCATTTTTAACTGTTATAACCTGATAAGCATAGCTTGTTTTAGGAATAATGTTGCAAAGTACAAATGTATGGCGACTTTTGTTTTTCGAAATGGGTGAGATCTGCTTTAAAGAATCAGCAATTTTATTGGGCCAGTATTTCACGTACGCATCAACATCCGAACTGGTATTTACGTCAATCTGGATTTTTAATTCATTGTTGTTGTGCAGACCAACCTTAATTTCTTTAATACTACCGTTGTTAGAACAGCCGAAAAGCGCCAGTACAAAAACTAAAACAGCAAATTTTAAAATATACTTCATAAATTTCTGATCATTATATATATAATAGGATGTTGCTTGTAAACAAAAAAGAATACATAGCAAAAACTACATATTCTTTTTTGTTAAATAAAAGTATGAAATTATTGTCTGCCCGAGTTATTTAAATTCGGGTTAATATTTACCTGGTTTAAAGGATAAGGGAAATACTGATCACGAGGCATGACAATTGTTGGTGTTTTGTTGATGCGTTTCAGATACCCGTTTACAATAGGTTCATATTTACCAAAACGTATTAAATCGGCTCTTCTTTTGCCTTCATAAAACAATTCCCAGCCACGTTCCTGCAAAAGTGCATCTTTTAATGTGGTTTGGTTATAGTTGGCCGCAACCAATAGTTTGGCATGCGATCTGCCTTTTACCTGGTTAATCAGGTCGATACATTCGGTAGTCGGCCCGCTTAATTCGTTAATGGCTTCGGCTCTGCTTAACAATACATCTGCATAACGTAAAATATTTACACTATGGCCATCGTAATAGGTATTAGCCCCTTTCGGATCAGCATATTTTGCGGTTGCAACATCCTGCATGTAAAACACACCTGCAGGTGGTGTAGCTCCCAGTGAGGGCGCTTGCTTATGTACTAAATTATCAACACCCAGATATTCAGGAAAGAAGAGTTTCTTTCTATCATCCACATCATCGAAACTGTTGTAAAAATCCCAGGTTACTGCATAGTACTGCCATCTATCTGTTAAAACTGGATGCTGCTCTGGCCCAAAATGGTTTAATAACTCTGTTCCGTTCACGTTTGCATCGCTAAGTACCGAGAAAATGTTTTCAGCACACCATTTATTACTCTCGGCAAAAAGACCTGCATAGGTAGGATAAAGCGAGTAAATGTTTAAATCCATCACCTGCTTAGTAATATCAACCACTTTTTGCCATTGGTGCTGGCGCAGGTATAATTTAGCCAATAACGTAAGAGCAGCGCCTTTTGTTGCTCTTCCTGCATCACTGGTTGTGTAAATAGGGTTATTAACATAACTAACCGGCAAAGTTGTGGAAGCAGCTTGCAAATCATTGATCAAAAATGCTTCAATCTGATCAAGCGGAGTTAAGCTGGCTGCTTCAGTATATTTTGGATTTTCTAAATCCTTTTCTGTTGCTAAAACGACTGGCCCCCAGGCATCTGTTAAATCCATATAAGCTACAGCCCTTAAAAATTTAATTTCCGAGAGGAATTGATTTTTTTCTGCAGGGGTAATTGCAGTCATTTTAGAGAGATTTAAAATCGCATTATTAGCATTAGAAATCAACTTATAAATTTGCCTCCAATCTTCAGCGATCAATCCATTTGCCGAATTCCATTGTACATTAGAGAGCTGCCCCGGATCGCCTCCATAGCTGCAGTGCCCTACATCTGTGGTTAGATCCGTTAATGCAAAATGTCTTACCGTCCAATAATCGAAATTGTCTCCCACCGACGGCCCTTTTAAACGGGCATATACCGCATTTACGGCGGCTATGGCATCCGATTTTGTTTTAAAGGCATTAAGGCTTGTTAAACTGCTATACACAACTGGATCTAAATCTTTTTTACAAGAAAACTGCAAAAGCACAACTGCAGTAATAGCCAGAATAATCTTATATCTTTTCATCTTTTTATCTTTATTAATCCTAATAATTAGGAAAGTATTACTAATTGATGGTTAATTTTACACCTGCTGAAAATGTTCTAAATGCTGGGAAGGCATTAAAGTCTATCCCACCACCAAAATTGCTTCCTGAATGCGAATTTACCTCTGGATCGGTTCCCGTATAGTTAGTAATGGTAAATATGTTCTGTCCTTCGGCGTACACTCTTAAACCTTTTATTATTTTAATGCGATCAAATATTTTG
Source organism: Pedobacter sp. KBW01 (assembly GCF_003852395.1). Taxonomy (NCBI): domain Bacteria; kingdom Pseudomonadati; phylum Bacteroidota; class Sphingobacteriia; order Sphingobacteriales; family Sphingobacteriaceae; genus Pedobacter; species Pedobacter sp. KBW01. Next base: position 80,755 of record NZ_QAJQ01000022.1, on the reverse strand, counting down.
GTTGGTAAAGTGTAACCTAGCGAAACAGACTTTAACCTTAGGTAAGATGCATTTTCTACAAAGCGTGAGTTTACATAACTACCATAAGTACTTAAAAAATATCCCTCACGTGGTACATCTGTGTTTTCGTTAGTACTCGCAACAAATCTGTTCAAAGCATCTGTACTGGTAGTTGATTCTAATACCAACCTGTTCATATTGTATAGCGAGTAACCAAATGAACTTTGAAAGAAAACGTTTAAATCGAATCCTTTATAATGAAAATCATTTCCTAAACCCATTGTAAAACGCGGGGTAGAATTCCCTAAATAAGTCATGTCATCCGGCGTAATTTTTCCGTCACCATTGGTATCCTGATATTTTGGATCACCTGGCTTAGAGTTGGGTTGAGGAGCATAAGTTTCACCAGTTTTGATTACGCCTGCATACACATATCCGAAGAGCTCGCCAAGCTCTCTACCTGGCATCATGCGCGAAAACTCACGCCCAGACACAGTACCACTAGGGTTTGCTGTATTAACAGAAATTTGATTAACAGGGCCTAAAGACAACACCTTCTGACGGTTTAGCGCAATATTAAAATTGGTATTCCAGCTAAAATTATCATTACGAATATTTACGGTATTCACCATAAATTCAATTCCTCGATTTTGGATCGAACCCGCATTTACCAATTGCGAATTAAATCCCCAATATTGTTCTATTGGAATATTAAGTAATAAATCGGTAGTCTTTTTTGCATAAACATCAATACTGGCATTAACTCTTCCACTGAAGAAGCCCATATCTATCCCCAGATTATATTGGGTTGTACTTTCCCATTTCAAATTTGGATTAGGTAAGGTTTTAGGTTCTGTTCCAATTTGCAAGGGATCACCTGGATTAAGCACTGTACTATAATTGGTAAAAGTCGGCAGATACAGGTAATTCGGAATGCGGTCATTACCGGTAACTCCGAAACTTGCTCTTAATTTTAAATTAGAGAAAGTATTTAAGTTTTTAATAAATTCTTCATCGGTAAATTTGTAGGCAATAGCTCCTGATGGAAAGTAACCATATCTAAAGTTTTCACCAAATTTCGATGAACCATCTCTCCTTAGCGTAAAAGAAGCTAATAATTTGTCATTATAGGAATAATTTAACCTTCCATATAATGAATTAAAAGTAGCTTGTTCTTTAAAACTATTATAACCACCTGCAAGATTGCTTATGGTTACAGCTGTACCATTAGGTAGTGCACCAGCACTTAAATTATAAAACAAAAACTCATCTGTTCCAAAACCTTTACTACCTGCGGCTAAGTAATCATTTACATCCTTTTGGTTAGAGGTACCAACCAATGCAGTGAAATCATGTGCGCCAGTTTTATATTTATAGGTTAAATAATTTTCTACCAGCCACCTAAATGTGGTCGAGCTTTTTTGCGCTGCAATTCCTCCATTTTTTGCCCCGGCACTTAAAGTTCGCGGAATGTATTGCCCTTCTGTAAGTTGTGTATATTCTGCTCCTGCTCCCAAGTGATAAGTTAGTCCTTTAATAATTTCGTAATCCAAAGAAACATTGGCGTTAGCCAGTTTATTGGTACTCGTGTTAGTTGGTTCTAACAAGCTGGCTAACGGATTATCTTTCCCCTGATAACGATAGTAGCTTCCATCAGCATTGTAAACAGGTATGTTTGGCAATGCTGTTAACAAGCCAAACAATGGCGCAGTAATATCTGCTGAGTACGATTGTTGAAATAATTTAGAGGTTGAGCCATAAAAATTAGCACCTAGCTTTAACCTTTCGTTAAGGCTTTTTTCGGCTCCAATCCTGGCAGTATATTTCTCCAATCCGGTTCCTTTTAAAACACCTTTCTGATTAATGTAGTTACCTGATACATACAGTTTAGAGTTTTGATCGCCACTGCTGATACTTAAGCTCCTGTTATGAACTGAGGCTTGTTGCGTAGCTTCTTCCAACCAATTGGTATTAGCAATTGAAAAAGATGGCGGAAATAAAACTGGCTTACCATCTTCAATAGCTGTAGCATTTTGAATAGCAGTATATTGCTGACCGTTTAACAACGTTGGTTTATAGGTTAAATATTGCGTACCGTTCGATAGATCCAAATCAATGGCTACCCTACCTGCTTTACCTTTTTTAGTAGTGATTAAAACTACTCCGTTACCACCCCTCGCGCCATAAATGGCAGCCGATGAGGCATCCTTTAAAATCTGGATGTCTTCAATATCATTCGGGTTAATGGTACTTCCGTTATCAGAAATAAAACCATCTACAACATACAGCGGACTATTTGTTGTGTTAATGGAGTTACCACCTCTCACTGTAATCTGCATACCTGCACCCGGCGCAAAACTTGTTTGTTGTACCTGCACACCCGCAGCCTTACCTTGAATGGCCTGCCCGATGTTGGACGTAGTGCCACCTAAGTTCAGGTCATCACTTTTAATCGAACTGATAGAACCTGTTAAATCCGTTTTCCGTTGGGTACCATAACCCACAACTACTACTTCATTTAACTTATTGAGGTCTTCTTCTAAATTTACATTTACTACATTTGAAGCTCCAATGGTTACTTTTTGTGTTTTGTAACCGACTAAAGTAAAGTTTAAAACACGTAATTTTCCTTTTAAGGTTAATGTAAACTTACCATTGGGATCGACCGATGTTCCGTTCTTCACATCGGTTTCCGTTACCGATGTTCCAACCGCTGGCAGGCCTTTTTCGTCTTTCACGGTACCAGTTACTACAGTTTGTGCACTGGCAGCAATGGGAATGAGTAAAAACAGACAACAATAAATATTTTTTAAAAGTGCGTTAAAAAGAGTGCGTCTTTTTATAGGAATGCTCTCCCTATAATGAGCTGTGGTTTGTTTGTAAATTTTAGTCATGATGATTCGTTTGATAGTTGATAGCAAGCAAGGAGCAACGACTATTGTTTCTTGCATATATAATATTAGCAATTAAACAATTCACTTGCACAGCAAAACACTGCGCAATCGATTGACTAAGTAGACTAAAGACTATGAACGATCACATGAATCCCGAAAATAGACTCCTTAAGTCCTCGTTTTCAGGGATGAACAGATCAAATAACGGGGCCGATGCGGAGGCTAATCTCATTAAATAAGCGCTCCATACTTTCAACCGCACTTTCAGTATTGGTTTTGAGAATTAAATTGGCATTGGATGAAGGCTCGAACTTAGCGCTTACACCTGTAAAATTTGGGATTAAATTCTGTCTGGCATCTCTGTACAAACCTTTCACATCCCTTTCTTTGCAAACGTTTAAAGGGCAATCGATAAAAACCTCGAAATAACGTTCGCCAATAATTTCGGCCGCCAGAGTCCTTTGGGCACTCATTGGAGTAATAAAGGAGCAGATTGTTATAATATTATTATTCAGCATCAGTTTGGCTATTTCCGCAGCCCTTCTGATATTCTCGGTTCGATCTTGTTCGCTAAACCCCAAATCTTTATTTATACCTTCTCTCAACGCGTCTCCATCAAGTGCAACAGAGAAAAACCCCGCTGCTTTTAATTTCTCGCTTAATAAGGTTGAAATGGTTGTTTTTCCTGAACCTGATAGACCAAATAACCATATTACCAGTCCGTTTTGGGCTGAAACTCCAGCTTGTTGATCAGGCGTTGTTTGTTGAGGCATGAATTAGGATATTAGCTTTTAAAATTAATCAACTTTACACAAGAAACCTTCGTTTAGCAACGATTCTTTATTGTACAGTATAGGTTTTCCTGATAATGTGTTGATGTTGCAACCACTGAACAGGATGATGGCATGGCCAGCTGCTGTATCCCATTCCATAGTTGGGCCTGTTCTTAAATAAATTTGTGCCTTACCTTCGGCCAAAAGACAAAATTTTAAGGAACTACCAACCGCAACGAAGTTTGTAACGGGATATTGGCTTAAGATTTCTTTTTCTTTGCCATCGGCATGCGATCGGCTTACTGCAGCCGTCCAAGTGGTGGTATTTATTGACTTAATTTGTTTCGGCGTTTCTCCAGGCAGTTGTTTCCAGCTTCCAATAGTTTCGCTACCGTAATATAATGTGTTTTGAACGGGAATATAAATCACCCCTAAAACCGGTGTCTGCCCCTTAATGAGCGCAATATTTACCGTAAATTCTCCATTTTTTTTGATAAACTCTTTTGTCCCATCCAAGGGATCAACGCACCAAAAAAAATCGTAGTCTTTACGGTCCTCATAGGGTATGCTTTTCCCCTCTTCGGATATAATTGGAATTGCCGGATATAGTTTTTTCAACCCCACGCAAATAATATCGTTTGCCATTTTATCGGCAATGGTTAGGGGTGATGCGTCGCTTTTGGTTTCTACTTCAAAACCTTCTTGGAGGTTATACACCGTTAAAATTGCTTCACCTGCCGCCACAGCAATGCCCAATATTGCCTGCATATCGATATTTTCGCTAATATTACTTTGCATTTAGTGCTGATTTTGTATTTTTTATTCGTTTTAAAATTTCCAGCTGTGGGTTCCGTTTATCCAGATCAGATTGACGGGCATTTTCCATAAAACGCTTCTTCATTTGATCGTTTTCGTCATTAAAAAATATAATATCTTCTTCGTGGATAAATTGTCCCTTAACTGAAGGATTTATTAAACTATAGCCCAGGGTTGTTAAAGTTTCTTGGTTGATTAACTCAAATATATTGATTTCTTTGGCACTAAGTTCTTTCAAAAACTTTCGGCTATTGTCTTTAATAATGGGTTTAGCTAAATTCTCCCACATTTCGCCTGCGTTGGCTGTGGCCAGCGATTCTTTTGATTGATGAAAATCCAGCATACTTTCAAAATAATCAATTTCCAGAAAATGGCATAGCTTTTTGATTATAGCTTCAGGATTAGCAATCAGTTCCTCGTAATTTAAAGCAAAAAAGCGTGCAGGTTCAATTTGTTTTGATAACTCGATGCAAGCTGTTTGATCTTTAAACCATTGCTGCGCCAAATGATAAATGTGCTTTTCGCCAACAATTGCTTTTTTAAATGACAAGGCTACATCGCGTCCATCCCGATACAAATAAATGTACTTAAGTTTGGGCGAATATTTTTCCAGCTCGTTGGCATAATGTACGTTGGCCATACTTTTGCAACACCAATATTTCGCGTTTTTCGATCGGGCTACAGATTCGTATATCAACCGGTTAATTTCGAATAAGCTTTGTTCTTTCGAGTTTTCATAAATCCAATTTTTATCCAGTTCAACACCATCCCACGGCACGGGATTGGCATTTACATAGTCTACCACATCGCTTACCAGCTCCTGATATCTTTCAGCGTTTAAAGGTGTATATAAATTTAACAGGGGCACGAAGGTGACTAAAATATGAGGAGGGTGGGGTGAAGCAATTTCATCCGACTGATCTAAAATCACCCTCAACAGATTAGAGCCCGATCTTTGTGTACCAATTATCTGAATACCTACTGGGTTGGAAATATTGTTCATGAAATAAAAGTGCTTAAAATTCCGAAAAGGATTGAGCCAAGTATTAAATATACCGGACTTAATTTATACTTAGTGCTCAGTACAAATGCAATAATACAAATTACACCTACTAATATCGTTCTGGGCTGCATCAATAATATTTTAAATGCAGAAGAAATGATCAGGCCAATTACCACCACTTTAATGCCAGATATCATGCTTTTAATTAGCGGATGATCTTTGGTACGGTTAAAAATCTTAGAAACCATAATCATTAAGGCCGCAGCAGGCAAAAACATACAGCAAGTGGCCAATAATGCACCAGAGAAGCCCGCCAGCTTATAACCAATAAATGTAGAACTAACTAAAATGGGTCCGGGAGTGACCTGACTAAAAGCAATGGCATCAATAAATTGTTTATCGGTAAGCCAGTTTAAATCTTTAACAAAGAGCGACTGCATAATTGGGATAATGACGTAGCCGCCACCAAACAGGGAAATACTAATGCCAGAAAAAACTGTCCCGATTTTAAAAAAAATACTGGAATAGCCCTTAAAAAAACCGCTTACAAACAAAATCTGGTTGATTAACAAAACGATAAGTACAGACAATGAAACTGTACTTAACCGCAGTTTATATTTCATTTTCAAGTTGCCTGCAATTTCGCGGTAGTTATTTTTTTCCTTATCGATAAAAAGACCAACAGTAGCTCCAACCAGCATCAAAACAAGAGTTAAAACATAACTACCAATAATTAAATCGAGTGCTACAGCAAATATAAAAAGTGCAATTTTACTATAGTTGAGTGCTATTTCTTTACGGAATAACTGTAAACCTGTAGAAAAAATAATGATGCCAATGGTTGCACCAACGTACTTCATAACAGCGGTCCACTCTATTTTAAAACCACTTGAAAAGTATACATAAGCCAAACATAGTATCAGGATACAGGCTGGTAACAACACTGCAAAAATACTTACAACAGCGCCCAATTTACCTTTTAACGTATAACCGATATTGGCAACAACGTTTACTGCAAGCGGCCCGGGCATAAAGGAAGCTACCGTTATACTATCCAGCACTTGCTCATTGTCGATAGTTTTATCCTGCTCCACCATAATGCGCTGGATTAAAGACACCAGTGCCATATGCCCCCCAAAACTTACACAGCCAATTTTAAAAAAGGTAAAAAAGAGGTATCTCAGTGTTATTGCCTCCCTGGTTAAACCTCCCTGTACCGATAGCTCCATATTTCTTTTTTAAGGTTAGCCTGATATTCTTTTTTATATGCTGATCAAAAAAACGGCAATTCGTTCGGGATTGGCTATGATTTACAATCGCGGTTTTTCAGTACCCTAATTTATGGCTTTTGGTGCGTAATAAAGCGTTAAAATATTACGCAAACGTTTGACTAAAAGTCTGTATTTTTTAAATTTTATCTAATATGCTTAAAAAAGCCAAATAAGTCTGAAACAACGATTTGATGAATGTTTAGTTCATGTATTTCTTCAACTGCTTTTTTGAACTGATTTATGATACAAAGCAGCTGAATTAGCTGAAATGAAGTACTGAACAAACGTTTGTGTTAAATTTTATAATTTCTTATAAAATGGTTAACCAAAGCAAGAAAGTATGTTAAAGCAACCCCTTCATCATGATAACTTTTGCTCCTGGATTTGGCAGCTAACAAAAAAGCCTTCCAGATTTACCTGAAAGACTTTCTTATTTTTTTAAGCTTTAGCTATTTTTTTCGTCTGCTTTTTATGATGATGGTGTTTATGGCCTTTTTTGGTTTGCGATTTTTCGGTACCGGTTTTTGCCGGAGTGGTGGTTTGAGCGCTTACGGTGTTAATGGTAAAAGCGGCTACTAATGCGATTACTAAAACTTTAATTGCTTTCATTTTTAATTGATTAATGATGAATAAACCTTGTTATTTTGTTTATTAAATCTCGAAAATCAATATGAAGATTTTATGAACTAAGGCAGATCGAAAGCGAATGTATAATTCAATCTTTTTCCACTTAACACATATTCGGAAACTACTTTTCCCTCAACCAGGATTTTGTATTCTGCCCTAGATTCTGATTTGGATTTTGCTAATGTTTCGAGCTGGACATGGGTACCGGATTTTAGAGTAAAGGTCTTCTGCCAACTACCTGTTACATTTTCCTGTTCTACCAGTTTTCCATTATCACCAGTATAAATTGCGTTTCCGGTTAAGCGTTGCCCAAAATTGGCCTGATAAACTACAGTGTAACTTTCCCGTTTTGGAATATCTAATTTACCTTTCGACATAGAATGGTTCGAAGTCATAACCAGGCAGCTGCTCAAAGTAAGCGTGAGCAAAAAACAATAGAAAATATTTTTCATATAATAAGGTTTAGAACAAGATGACGACGATTTTAAAAAAAGGGTTGCAGACAATAATTTTGAATGGGAGAATTTTGATGGATTGAATAAACAACATTCACTCATTCCATCACTCAATCATTCAAAATTCAATTATCTACACAAAAGTATCCAGATATAAATCTTCTACTTTTTTACGTGCCCAGGGCATTCTTCTTAAAAATTTCAAGCTCGATTTGATGCTTTGGTTATTATTAAAGCAATCAATCCTGATGAGTGATCCCAGTTTTTCCCATCCATAATGTGCCTGAAGATCGGTTACAATTTTTTCTAAAGTAATACCATGTAAGGGATTGTTTTTTTGCTGTTCGGCCATTGGGCAAAGTTAAGGCAAAATTATTGAGGTTTATACTGTGCCATCCAAACATTCGCACCACCACAATCCGGGTCGTTCACCTGATGCAGAAGCACTACAAACTGATTGGCTCGCAGCAACGAGTGGTATTCTGCCGTATCTAATGATGCATGGAACAGGTTTTCTCCTCCATTCATGCCCCAGGCTTCTCCGCTTTCGGTACCAGAGGTAAACAACAAAATACCATCTGGGTTCAGGTGATCTTTGAAAACTTTGAACATGGCGGGCTGATCTGCTGCAGGCAAATGAAAGAAACTATGCCAGGCAATAACAACATCAAATTTTTCATCCAAATGTAACCCGCGCATATCATGTAGTATCAATCGGGTACCGGGGAAATTAGCCCGGGCCAATTCAATCATCTTTTCGCTTCCATCGATGCCCAAAACATTTACATTGTGGTTAATGAAATATTCTAATATGGGTTTTCCGGTACCGCAGCCTACATCCAACATGCTGGCATTTGGTGGAAGTTGTTCAATTATTGGGGCCAAATAAACGCGTTCCACCGAATCGGCATAGCGGTTTTCGGCAAACCAATCGCCTATTTTATTGTATACCTGATAAACGTTTTTGCGTTCTCCGTTTTCCATCAGTTTAGCCTATTGCAGTTGCATCAATTTCAATTAACATCCCTTTTAATGCCAAACGTTGTATCGGAATAAGTGTATTTACCGGAAATTTTAAGTCAGGCCATATTTTAGTCGATTCTTCAATCAATACCTGATGTTTCTCATCATCGTAATCTACCACCAAAGTGCTGAGCTTAGCAATATTTTCCATTTTTAAACCTTTGCTAGCTAATGCAATGGCTATATTTTCGAAAACAATGGATACCTGCGTTCTGAAATCGGCACTTAAAATGCCATCAATCCTGCTACCGCCTTGTCCGGCAACAAATACCAGCTGGCTCCAGGCCGGAACTGCGGCAACATGCGAGTAGCCATGCGGGCGGGGATCATAAATTCCTTCGGGATTGGTTATTTCTAATAATGAAGTGCTCATAAGTATAATTTTATTGCTAAGCTAAGCGATATAACAGATTAATCCGTCGGTACTTTGCAATAAAAAAAGCCTCCAGATCTTCAGGACCGGGAGGCTTTTTGTGGATAGCAACAGCTTAATTACCTGTGGCTGTCCAGGTATTGTTATCCGGGTTCGAATCTGGCAATACTTTATTTGGATCTAAAGTTACCGATTCTATTGCTTCAGTTGTTGGGTAACGCACCAACCAACTGGTGTTTTTCATCCAAACATCAACAGGTACTTTTACGATATCTGTTTTACCGCTTTTGGTTTTAATCTGCAGAATGATTGGCATTGGCATTTTCTCGAGGTTTACCACTTTAATGTTATAACCTGTTATTTTATCGCCATCTTTAACGGCTTCAACAGTTGTAATGCCCTGATCCATTTTCCAACTGTTTAACCACCAGCTTCTCCAGAACCAGGCTAAATCTTCGCCTGCGCCGTTTTCCATTGAGCGGAAGAAATCGAAAGGTGTTGGATGTTTAAATGCCCAGTTTTTAATGTACTGGCGGAAAGCATAATCGAAACGGTCTTCACCTAAAATCTGGTTTCTTAAAATATCTAAGCCCCAACCCGGTTTGCTGTACAGGTTAACACCAATATTGCGTTCGGCCATTCCATCAGGCATTAGCATAATATTTTCGAAAATCGGATTACCGATCACATTCTTACCAATTCTATTTAAATCAGTTGGTGCACTGGCATACTCTCCATTATTGAAGCTGCTTTTAGAAATACCATTGATGAAGGTATTAAAGCCTTCATCCATCCAGCCATATTTGCGCTCGTTCGAACCTACAATCATCGGGAACCAGGTATGGCCAAATTCATGGTCAATTACACCCCAGGCACTTCCTTTTTTAGCTTTCCAACCACAAAACACAATACCCGGATATTCCATACCACCAATGTTGGTTGCTACGTTAACGGCCATTGGATACGGGTATTCGAACCATTTTGATGAATAATGTTCGATTGTAGATTTTACATATTCTACACCACGGCCGTAACCATCAACACCATTACTTTCAACCGGCTGTGCCGAAACAGCTAAACCTGTTTTACCGCTTGGCAGTTTATATCTTGCAGCATCTAAAACAAAAGATTTTGATGAAGCCCAGGCTGCATCGCGTGCATTTATGATTTTAAATTTCCAGGTTAATTTATCTTTCGCCGGGCGGGATGCCGGATCTGTAACCTCAGCTTCTGTACGGATATGCACAGTAGCATCGCTCGTTTTAGCTGCATTCCACCTTTGTAATTGCGTTGGTGTAAAAACTTCAGATGGATTTAACAACTCGCCAGAGCCCATAACGATGTGGCTTGCCGGAGCAGTAATGGCAAAATTGATATCGCCATACTCACAGTAAAACTCACCTCCGCCCCAGTAAGGCAAAGTATTCCAACCAATTACGTCATCATACACCGACATGCGTGGAAACCATTGTGCAATGGCAAAAATTTCACCATTTTTTGTAGTTAAATGTCCGGCTCTGTCCGATCCTTCTTTAGGTACGATATACGAATAATCCATTTTAATGGTTACGATATCGCCATTTGGAGCCATTGGCTGATCTAAACGAATCTGCATACGGGTATCTTCTACCAAAGAAGTAAATTTTACTGCAGCAGCTTTTTGCGACACGGTGATGTTCTGGATTTTATAGCCGCCATCAAATTTTTCGCCTTGCGCACCATAACGGCTACGCGAAGGGGTAATGGCATAACCTCGAGAAGTTTCTTTAAAGGTGTTCTGATCTAACTGCAACCACAAATAAGGCAATTTATCGGGACTATTATTTTTATAGGTAATGGTTACTGTTCCGCTAACCGTGTTTTTAGTTTCATCGAGATTGGCGGTAATATTATAATCTACACGGTTTTGCCAGTACTTAGGACCTGGTGCACCGATAGCTGATCGGAATTCATTTCCGTTTTGAGTATAAAATAGTGGTCCAAATGCCTCAGCTGGGTTATAATTGCTGGTTGGCGCAGGGCTGGTAGCCTGTTGGGCTGAAGCTGAAAAAGCAAAAGCACAACAAACCACACAAAATGTAAATAGTTTATTCATATTCATGATATAATAAGGTTGTATTCGGGAGGTAAATATAAAAAATAACCACATATAGATTTATATGTGGTTATAATGTTACCAATAAGCTAATATTGGGTTATTAATTTGCCTTTAATTTGGGCAAATCCTGTAATTTTCTTTCCTGCGGCGTTAATTTTTTCCAGGCAACAAATGCCCGCGAGATATAAAATGCATACCGGTATGGTCTTTCGGCCTTAACCAGTTCTACCGACGGGCGATAAATAATCATGAAATTTTTAAGTTCTTCACCTTCAAGCTTGGTTAGCTCGGTCACTGCTTTCGCCGTAAAGTTCTCGTCAATTTCCTGCATGTACATTTCTTTTTCTTCTAAATCGGCTTCTTTACGCTGCTGTCTTTTATATTTACCATAGCCAAGGTTTAGGTTTAAACCACCAACTTTATCCTTCATCCGTTTACGGTTAAGGTTACCGCCTGTGTTGAGTAAAGTATATTTTTCGGCTAAAGGGTCTTTTGCATCCGTAATCTGGCTGTTCATTCTTACCGCATTAATATTTACCTCCTTTAAATTATTCGTTTTAACAGGCAAATAAATAGTCCTGTTTAACAGGTTGGTTAAATACAAAGTATCGGTGTGATAACCTACTGCAGAAAACTCGATCAGATCGCCAACATTGGCTCCAATGGCATATCTGCCTTCTTTATTGGTACTGGTTGCTTTTTTACTGTTCAGATTTCTAACGGTTACCCCAGGAAGTGAAAGTGTTTTTTTCGAAAAATCGAATACTGTACCTGTAGTTACAGTTTGTGCAAAAACGCCAATAGGCATAGCAAGCAATAGAAAAATGATTAGTTTGCGCATATTCAAAAGTAATTGAGTTCTTTGTTTAAAATCTGCTTTTAACAAACTTTAACATTACAACAAATCAGTTAGATTAGGGTTTTTAAATAATTGTCATCGTCAAAACCTATTAATACCGCCTTGTCATTTTTTTCGATTACCGGGCGTTTAATGGCACTTGTATTTTCTTTTAAATAGGCTATAGCCAAATCCTGAGTGTTTATTGCAGCCTGCTCCTCTTTGGTTAACTTTTTCCAGGTTAATCCCTTGCGGTTAAGCACTGTTTCCCAGCCAAAAATGTTGCACCACCCATTTAATTTTTCAGTAGTAATGCCTTTTTTCTTAAAATCGTGAAATTCGAAATCGATATGGTTTGCCTTTAACCAATCGAGCGATTTTTTAACTGTGTTGCAATTTGGAATTCCGTAAACGGTCATACTAAATGATAATGATGTGAAATGGAAAATGTATTAGGGATGAGGAAAAAATCGAACCGATCTTAAATCCAACAAGCCGTTTCAAAGATAGAAAAAAATGGAAGATGGATCATGGAATTGTACATCTCATCCTAAAATCCAATAATCCTGATCATTCGTCACATTTTTAGCCCTGTCTATCACATTTTAAATATTGGTATTATTGCACTTTGTAAAATTGTGGCCTAAACAAATCATCACAATGGAAATTATTTCTGGTAACCCTACTTCCGAAAAAGCAAAAAATATTAACCAGCTGGAGTTCTGGATCTCGACTACACTGTATATCCTGGCTTTAATTAGCATTTGCACACAAACCACCTATAATTCTGGCCATTCTTATCATTTTAGCGTAAGCAGTATCGATTACAGCGTAATGAAGAACTTTTTCCTACCTGAAATGTTCAAAATCAGTGTGGTGTATATAAGCTTTCTGCTGTTCAACTTCTGTTTTATGCCACAGCTATCGAGAAAAAATAACATTGCATTAAATATTATTCTTTCGGTTCTGGTAACTGCCTTTTCTGTTGTGGGCTGGATGGTGGCCAATACTTATTCGCAGGCTTACCGGCTAATTGAATTCGATAATATCGATAATGCCTACGACATGCTTTTTGGCGAAGCTTTTACCTATGTATTTTTCCTGTATCTTTTGTTTAACGTTTATGCCTTTTTTAATGAAAGGGGGCTGGAGTTATTGAATAAAATCAGCTTTTTAAGAGATTACAACCAAAATATCATTACCGAGATTTTCATTACTACAAGAATCTGGCTGATTTCGCTTTTGGTTTTTGCGGCGGTGCTTTCGTTTAGGCTTGATTATGATTTATTGGTAATCTGGCTAATTGCGCCACCAGTAAATATCCTGCTGGCTTTTTGTTCCATTTATTATATCATTCCAAACCTGCGGAAAAACCAGAAAGGTTTTGGCCGTTACTTTTGGGGCAATGTGGCTGTGAGTGCGCTCATCTCGCTCTTGTTGCTGATTATGTTGGTACCGTTTATGCGCAATGGTGAAACCGTGCCGGTTACTTTAATACTAGCTGCTATAGCCATGGTTTGCATTACAACTCCGTTGGCCTGGTACATTTATAAAAACAAGTTCGAAAAACAGACCGAAATTCAGATGCTGAAAACCGAACTAGGCAAATCAGATGCGAGTTTAAATTTCTTAAAATCGCAGATTAATCCACATTTCTTATTCAATGCCTTAAATACTTTGTTTGGTACCGCTTTGCAGGAAAATGCAGAAAGAACGGGCGAAGGGATCCAGAAACTTGGCGATATGATGCGCTTTATGTTACACGAAAACACACTGGATAAAATTTCGCTTACCCGTGAGGTAGAGTATCTGAACAATTATATCGATCTGCAAAAGTTACGCACTTCACGATCAGCCGATATACGGATTGAAACCCATATCGAAGAGCAGATCAATAATTTACAAATTACCCCTATGCTGCTTATCCCCTTTATCGAAAATGCTTTTAAACATGGTATCAGTCTGCAACAATCCTCGTACATCAAAATGACTTTACAAACTAAAGAAAGTACACTGTATTTTGATGTGAGCAACAGCATTTACATTAAGGCCGATAATGATCCTGAAAAACTAAAAAGCGGCATTGGCCTTGAAAATGTAAAACAACGCCTGTCATTGCTGTACCCAGGCAAGCACGAATTAATTATTCGCGAAAGCGCCAATGAGTTTTTTGTGCATTTAACGTTGCAGTTGGTTTAGTTCAATGGATATTATTGATAAAATTGAGAGGCTGTTTAAAAAATGAATAAAAAATTCACAGGTTTATCAGGTGGGTGGGAACACCCACCTCAAGCGAACGCTTTGGGCGGTGTCTCCACCGCCCATTTCATATTTCGCAGAAATTTAAACAGTTTCTGAATCTTTTGCTTCTAAAGTTATAAATTTAGGCCTTTTGTAATTTCGATCCGATAGCTATCGGATGGAGCGTAATGGAGAAAACGATGAACAATGTTTAAAAGATTTCTCCGCTACGGTCGAAATGACGATTTCTTTTAAACACTGGGGATGCTTCCTTTGTCAGCATGACAGAAAAAGTGAAAACTATTAATAAACAAAAATGATCGCAATTGCCATAGATGATGAACCCATTGCATTAGATATTATAAAATCTCATGCTTCAAAAGTTCCGTTTATTACTTTGCAGGAAACCTTTACTGATGCTTTTGCGGCCATTACTTATCTTCAACAGCACAAAATTGACCTGATTTTTCTGGACATTAAAATGCCGGATATTAGCGGGATTGATTTTTTAAAAAGTTTGAGCAAGCCGCCAATGGTTGTTTTTACCACAGCTTATACTGAACACGCTGTACAAAGTTTTGAGCTCGACGCAGTTGATTACCTCCTTAAACCCTTTTCACTTTCGCGCTTTTTAAAGGCTTGCAACAAAGCCCATGAGCTGTTTAACCTACGGAGTGACAAACAGGAGGCAAAAACCAACCACATTTTTATAAAAGATGGTTACGAACAGGTAAAAGTAGAACTTGATGAAATTCTGTACTTCGAAGCTTCGGGTAACTATACCCAGATCCAACTTAAAAACAAATTGCTGAGCTCGCGCATTACAATTAACGACCTGGCCGATTTGTTGCCAAAAACAGATTTTATTCGCTGTCACCGGGCCTTTATAGTGGCTAAAAATAAAATATCCAGATTTGACCGAAGCCAGATCTGGATAGATGAAAAAGTTATTCCAATTGGCGCCACCTACAGCGGCATCCAGCTTACCTAGCTTACTTTACGTTTACACGTATGCCTGCCGAATGGGTAGTAAACTCAGGCGCATACATGCTTTGCAAAGTAGTAATACCGTTCGAAAAATTGCCCGAATGGGTAACCCTCAACGGATATTCAAATACATAAGTACCTTTGGGCATATAACTGATAAAGAAATTGGTCGAAGCATCTTTAGTACTTTCATAATAACCCAATCCATCCTGGTACTTATACCTCGAAATTACGTTAACAGGCTCAAAGCCCGATGAACGCATATCTTTTAAATGAATGTATTCCATATCACGGTCGCAAAAAATTTCTACTCTTACTTTTACCAGATCGCCAGGAGCTAAAACATTATTGGCCGTTAAAGGGATTAGCACATCGCCTTTATTGCTGGCCTTTTGTAAAAACAGTTGCTTTTTAATCTTGACACCTGTAATGGCCGGCGTAATTTTATCCAGTTGTTCGAAATATTGCCAGTACAATGCACCCCAGGCAATGGTTTGATTGTTATTTTTAATTTGTACTTTTCCCATTTCTGGTTTTACGTTTGTACCCGCGACGGTTACTTTTTGATAACCTGTACCCGCTTCTTTTACCGGGTTCGGGCTTTGCAAATCAGTTAGTTTTTGGCTGCCGATGGTAATTTCGGGTTCCTTACTTTCGCTTAATAAATCTGTACCTTTCATTAACAGAGCATAACAGGCCGAAGTTGTAGCTTTAGTGGTTTTCCAATCATTGGTTTGTTTGTTTTTAAGCAGCCAGATTTTCATTTCCTCAACAGCTTTAGTGTCCTTAGCTACCTCATCAAACGCCTCAATCAGCAAGGACTGTGTTTCAACCGGACTTTGATACCACCACCAGCCAGCTTTATTTTTGGCCCAATACATTCCCAATTCTTCGCTCTGTTGTGCGGTTTGATTAAGCAGGGTGATGATTTTTTGAGCTTCGGCGGTATTGCCATTTCTGCTTAACACCAAAGCAGTTTGCGCCAGCTGGTAGCTATCAAAAGTTTTCCAGTTTGCAGTTAATCTTTTCAGGTAAAAATCTCTGGCCTTTATAAAATCGGCGCTTGTATTTTTAGAGTTGGTATAGCTTCTTGCAAACAAATAGTGTAGCGGCAAGTAGCTAATGTGGTTTCCTTGCAGCTCTTGTTTATAATCATTAACCAATTGTGCATCTAAATAAGCAATGGCTTTATTAAGCATGGTATTAAAACCTGTATAAGCTTTCTCATCGACCATTTTTAGTTTTTTTAACTGGCCCATCCCTAAAACAATATGCTGTGTAATGTAACGGTCTTCTCTCATACCGGTAAACCATGGAAAAGCGCCATTGTTATACTGCATTTTAGCAAGCTTATCGTAATTGTTTTTCAGCTCATAAGTCATTCGGTTTAAATCGAAAAGTACTGCCAAACGTTTTTTACGCTCGCTTTCATTATCAGCGTTGCGCACCCAAGGTGTTTCTTCGAGTAAGATTGATTTCAATTCCTGATTTTTCTCCAGATTGGATAAAAGTGCATCACCATTGTTGCTGCTTTTCCATTGTTCAAAAACCGTTTTAATTTTTGGCGATGAATTGATGATTCCAGTGGCAAAGCTATTGGCGTAAAAGCGGCTAAAGGTTTGTTCGGCACATTCGTACGGATACTCCATTAAATAAGGCAGAGCCTGTACCGCATACCAAACCGGATTTGAGGTAAACTCGAAAGTTAAACTTTGGTTACGGAGAGTTTTTGAAGTTCCCGATTTTTCAAGCTTCTCCATATCGAATGTCTTAGTGGTATTGCCCCTCACATTTACCGGCATGCTTTCGGTAACCAACATGGCATTGGGTAACACCGGAATGGTATTTTCTTCGCCATCGCTAAATTTACCACTTTGTGCCACAACCTTATAAGTAATGGCATTAATACCCGACGGGATAATCAATGTCCACTTCAAAACTGAACTACCTTCGTTATCCACTTCAAAAGCTTTTTCAGCTTTATCTACCTGATCAAAAACCTGAATTGGCTTACCTGTTAATGCATCCGTTAATGCTAAGCTTGCCTTACCATCCAGTTTCTTACCTGCTAAATTATTCAGTTTAGCGCTTAACAAGATGGTATCTCCTTCGCGGAAAAACCTTGGTGTATTGATGGCAATGGCCAGTTGCTTTTGTGTAACCAGTTCTTTGGTAACCGATGCGGTTCTTAAATCTTTGGTGTGGGCAAAACCCATCATCTTATAACGCGTTAATGATTGCGGAATGGTAAACTCGATTTTGATTTCGCCTTTGGCATCGGTTAATAATTGCGGATAAAAAAATGCCAGTTCGTTAAAATTGGTACGGGCAACAATGTTATTATTTTTTAATTGTCCCCCAGAATCATTGTCTCCAATACTGCTCATTCCTCTGATAAGTATTTTATCATTTGATCCTGGAACACCAGTATTATCCTGAATACTTAAGCCTGCTACTTTGCCCTCCAATGGAGCGTCTGAAACCTGAGCAACAGAAGCTGCCATGATTTCCTTTCGTTGCGAACCATATCCAACAACCATTACCTCGTTTAAAGCATTGCCGTCTTCTTTCAGGGTTATATCCATCCGCTTTTTACTCCCCACCACGGTGGTGTAATTCTTGTAACCAATAAATGAAAAACTTAACTTCTCACCTGCCCTGGCATCAATGGTATAAATTCCAAATACATTAGTTGTTGTTACCAATTTACCTGATTTAACCTGCACACCAGGTAATGTTTCTCCCTGATTATCGAACACCACACCATAGGTTAATTTACCCTTTTCAAGCTCAGCCAATTTCTGAATGGCTTCTGGTTGTAATCCGGCCTTTCTGGCTTTCTTTAGGTTATTGATATAATTGCGGTAAGCATAATTGTAACCTCCGTAATAACTATAACCAAACAAATTAAGGCTTTCGTATTTACGGGTAATAACGGCATGCTCGTAATTCGATTTTAAGAACCATAAATAGTTTGAGTTAGCATTGTTGTTGGCATTGAAGTTCCAGTTGTAGAAATAATAATTGAAACCAGTTTGCAAATAGGTATTCCAATTCATATTTTTCAAATCGTCCAGACTTGCATCGTAAAGTGTAGCCACCATTTCGGCCATCTGCTTTTCACCAGCGCTATTGCTGATCTGTAGCTTCCAGCTTTCCTTTTCGCCGGGTTGCAGCTTATCCCTGAATGTTAAAAATTTAATGTCGAGTTCTTTTTTCGGATCTACCATTTTAACCTGCTGCATCGAATTGTAAACCACCCCCTCATGCACCATCGTAAACTGCACAGCAAAACCATCGTGGTAACCGGTATCAGGCTTAATTTTAACGATACTTTGTTTGGGCGATAAGTTAAGCCACACTTTTTTGGTTACGCTATCGCGATAATAAACTTCATAATACCCTTTACTGTTGTTGGATAAACCAGCTAAACGAAAAACGGCACTTTCGCCAGGCCCGACTACACTTACCTCAGGAGTAATCCATTCGATATTTGATTGTATTAGAGCAGGTTGCTCACCATAAACTACTACATATTTATCTACTTTAACGGTATCGTTCTGTTCATTTACCGCCATTAAATTAATTTTATAATAGCCTGGCTTTAAATCTCGTTGCGTAAAGCTCAGGTATCCCCTGCCATTTTTAACATCAGGATTTTGCTTTAATTCGACCGATTTCAGTGGCCATTTGGCCACCTCCAATTCTTTATTATATTCCTGATCTGGAAAAACTTTAATAAACGCCTCTTTGGATATTGAATAGTTTTCGGCATAAAAGGGGCTTTTGTTCATCAGTCGCGAAGGCGCCTGCAATAAAGTCCATTCGGCTTTAACGTTAGCCTTAATTGGTTCATTATTTAAATTGCTTACCCAAAAGGTAAGGCTATCGCGCTTATTGCTGGTATAAATAACCTGTTCGGAATTGATGTTGAGGTTAATATCTTTCTGCCCCACACTAACTGATGAGGTTTTTGTCCGGGTTTCACCATTTAAGTCGGTCACTTCTACTTCAATATCATAGCTATAATTTTGCCTGATATCGGTTGCCTTAGCGAAAAATGTAATATCAAATTTGCCACCGGATTTGGTTGTTGTTTTACCAATGGCCATTTGTTTTCTTTCGAATGCACGCGATCCATAAATGGCCGCCTGCTCAGTATAATTTAACCTGTAATCGTAAAGCGCCCTGCGAAAAATTTTATAGTTCACGCTGGCATTACTGACCGAATATCCTGAAAAAGCACTGGCCTTCCCCACAACCTTAATGCTATCGTTCAGTTTATACCGTTGGTTGCGCTTATCAAAAACGACCTCGAAAGTTGGACGTTTATATTCTTCTACCTGCACTCCAATTTGGCCATCATCAGTGCTGATTACCATACTGCCATTTAACTTACCCATTGGTATGCTGAACGATCCCTGAAAAGTGCCAAAATCATTATTTTTAACAGTGGCTGTTGCAATTTCCTTTCCGTTAGCATCTTTAAAATAAACATCGATTATTCTATTTACTTCAATTTTATTTACCCCCTTTTCAATCCTTAAGCATAATCCTTTATAATAAACGGTTTGCCCCGGGCGATAAATAGGCCTATCCGTAAAAAGAATGATACGGCTATCCTCCTCGTTATCGC
>NZ_QAJQ01000022.1:0-60692 GCF_003852395.1 Pedobacter sp. KBW01 | reverse complement strand
TTTCAGTTCATCTTTCCCCAGTGTAACCAGTGCCCTCGACATGTTATTATTGATTTCATTAGTACTGGCATAACCTTTATCGTTAGTAGTAAGCAAAACACCATTAACATATTTCCGAATATTGTAATCGTACCTTTGTTGCTGGATTTTAACGTTTTTTAAAGGGGCGCCATCAATGAGCTGACTTACAAAGTATTCATGTTTATCAACATTAATCCTGTTGATTACTGCCATGGCGGTAACCTTAAAATTGACATTGCTGTAAACGGTATCCTTTTGTTCACGATTAATGGTTTGCGCAATCAAAGTATAATCATTAAAGTGTAAACCATCTATTTTATCAATTAAAGTGTGGGTTTGGTAATCACTTGCTTTCGGCACCACAACCCGCCACTCCTTTATTACCTTATTATCTTTTAAAAAAGCAAAAAACTCCTTTTTGTTATTAAACTGCTGGTACTCATTTTTAGACTCTGGTGTTTTAAAAAGCCTGAAATATACCGTATCAACATTTTTGTATGATAAGTGTAGTTGTGCAGCTTTATCAGGCTGTACATAAGCCCTGGTTTGAATGGTTAGCTGACTACTTTTTATCTGGTTGATTAAGTTAAGGGCATTTTTTGCACCTATACTTTTGGGATAACGATTAATTGCCTTTTCGGCTAAGGTCACAGCTGTTAAAAGATTTCCCTTATTGCTATCAACAGGTAACTGTGCATTTTTGTGAATTAAAGCCTGCTCATATAAAATATCGGCATAGACTTCGCTGCCTGTACTTTGCTCAGCCAAACGGTTTAAAGCCTCAGCGTAAGCTTCCTGATTGCCGCCCATAAAATACTGGTTTACAAAGATTAACCTTTTCAAATCAATATCAGCTAAAGCCGTGAGGTTGTTGTTGCTTTGATGAAATCTGATTAGTTTTTTAAACAATTGTAAGGCCTGTATTTTAAACAATGTACTATCTGTAGGCAATGCCATTGCTAAAAAATCTTGTGTATTGCCCAGTAAGTTAGGGTTGTTTCTATCCAGCAACTCATCATCGTAACCGGTAAGGTTAAGCTGGGTATTGCTAAAAACTTCAATGGCGCGGTGGGCCAGCAAATCGTAAAGAGTGGGCCTGAAATTCCGGTTGCTTTTATCGCCGGCTAAAACGGCATCTAAAACATCTACTTTGGTTTGTTGCAAAACATCAGCTTCGCTTAAGGAGAGCAGGTAATATTTTACCGTTTCATTGTTTAATTTTTTAATATCCCAGGTTTTAATATCATCGCCAATATTGCCCTGCACCTGTGTGCGTTGCATAATCTGCCAGTTATTTTCTCTCAGGTAATTCCAATAGATTTCGGCCAGTAATGATTGTAAAATACTTTTTTCGGGTTGTCTCGCAGTACTGATATCTTGCCGTAAATCGATCAGGATCTTATTAAAAGCGTCTTCTTCCAAATAGCCTTGAAACATCATGCGGTAGATAACCGATTTAATGATTAAAGGTGTATTATGTGTTTGGTGTGCCTCCAGACTAATTTTCTCTATTAAGGCCAGTGCATCTTTGGGTTGGGCGCGGTTAGCAATAGAATCTACCCGGTAAAAATCTTCGAAAGTATATTTCTGCGCCGAAACATTTAACGAAAGCAAAAATGCGCAGATTAGGGAGGCGAAAAAGCGTAAAGATAGATTCATAATTACATTGGGTTTTAATATAGATGGACGAGGATTACAAATTCCATAATTAATTATAATTTTATCTGATTCTGATACTAATCTAAGTATTAACTGATTAAATGTTACAAGCAATAAACATTAAGGTTTTTAACATTCGAAGCATAACCTTATCTTTGCATCCATGTCAACACAACTAAAAAATCTATCCGATTTCTCTCATACTACGGTGCCTAGCGGGGCAGACTATAAATTCGGCATTATTGTGGCCGAGTGGAATGCTGAAATTACCGGCGCTTTATACAATGGTGCATTAAAAACTTTGCTGGCCAATGGTGTAAAGGAAGAAAACATCGTTTCGCTACCTGTACCCGGCAGCTTTGAATTAACTGGCGGTGCCGAGATTTTATTGAGCAAAAGGAGTGATATTGATGCGGTAATCTGTTTGGGTTGTGTAATTCAGGGCGATACCAAGCATTTTGATTTCATTTGCGATGCTGTAGCACAAGGAGTAACCAATGTTGGCATTAAGTACAGTAAACCTGTAATTTTTGGTGTTTTAACTACCAATAACCTGGAGCAGGCGCAAGACCGTGCTGGTGGCAAACATGGCAATAAAGGCGATGAAGCAGCGATTACAGCCATTAAAATGGCCGATTTTTCTGCAAACATTTAACATTGCGTTTTAATAAAGTATTTGTAACTTAGAGATTTAATATTAATCCGATCTGCTTAAACAATCATGATTTTCATGAGCGCTTAAGCACTTTTGAAACAAACTTATACAGATGAAAAAAGTAGCCATTTTATTATTGGCGGTGTTTTGCACCATTACCATTTTAGAATCTTGTTCTTCTAAACTTTGTCCTGCATACGGATCTTATCCGGAAGGAAAACGCAGAAGAAACTAACCTCCTATTTCTTAATTCTCATATTCAGGTCATTTGCAGAACTTTATTTAATTGCAGGTGTTATTCTAAAAACAATAAAATATATTCATGAATTGGGTTAACTTAACTTCAGTAGAACAACTTGAAGAAATCAAAAACGCAAGTGGCTACAGCCTCATTTTTAAGCACAGTACACGTTGCTCGATTAGCCTGATGGCTAAAAAGAACTTTGAGTTTGATTGGGACGTAATTCCTTCGGATACTAAGCTTTTCTTTTTAGATCTGATTAGTTACCGCGATATTTCAAACCATGTTGCAGAAGTGTTTCAGGTAACACACCAATCGCCACAGATTTTATTAATTAAAGATGGCGAGTGCATATTAGAAGCTTCGCACAGCGATATCTCGGCAGAAGAAGTTGCAGAAGTGATTGCTGCCTAAATAATAAAAAAATTTGATAAAGAAAGGGTATTCAAGCGATTGGATACCCTTTTTTATTGATTGTTGCTCTACTGGTTGGTGTCCACACAAACCAACCTTACTCATCCATCCGTAGAGACGCTTCGCTGAACCCTGTGGACAGTATACGATCGCCGCATGGATAGAAAACAAAAAAGGCCTATGAATACACAGACCTTTAACATATGATTTTTTGTAGTATTGCTTAAGCAACTACAGTATTTTCAATTTTCAATATTTTAGAAGTTTTCTTTCTTGTTTCTTTGCAAAGATCTGAATCCTGTGCCAATGCTTTTCCATAGGTTGGGATCATTTCTCTGATTTTAGCCTGCCACTCATCAGTAGCTAAATCTTCTGCAAAGCAACGGTTTAGTAAATCGAGCATGATAGAAACAGCTGTTGATGCACCCGGAGAAGCGCCTAATAAAGCTGCAATAGAACCATCGGCTGCATTTACTACTTCGGTACCAAACTCTAAAATACCACCCTTTTTCTCATCTTTCTTAATTACCTGTACGCGCTGACCAGCATATTCCAGTTCCCAATCTTTCAATTCAGCAGTTGGTAAATATTCTTTCAATGCTTCCAGTCTATCTTCGGGCGACTGTCTAACCTGCTCAATTAAATACTTTGTTAAATCTAAATTGTGCAATCCAGCCGAAATCATTGGACGGATATTGTTAAACTTGATCGATTTTGGTAAATCTAAAAACGATCCGTTTTTAAGGAATTTAGTTGAAAAACCTGCATAAGGACCAAATAATAAGGCTTGCTTACCATTAATCATGCGGGTATCGAGGTGTGGCACCGACATAGGCGGCGCACCAACCGCAGCTTTACCGTAAACCTTTGCGTGGTGTTTTTTAATAATTTCTTCGTTGGTACATTTTAACCATTGTCCGCTAACCGGGAAACCGCCAAAACCTTTTCCTTCAGGAATATCAGATTTTTCTAACAATGGCAAAGAGCCACCACCAGCACCGATAAATACAAATTTAGCTACGCGTTTACGTTTATCGCCGCTATCCAGATCTTTTACCTTTACAATCCAGTTACCATCTTTGTTCTTTTTCAGATCGCGGATTTCGTGGTTGAAATGAAGATTAACATTATTCTGCTCTTTCAGGTTGTTAAACATATCACGGGTTAGTGTACCAAAGTTAACATCGGTACCCAGATCCATTTTTGTTGCAGCAACTTTTTCATTTTTTTTGCGGCCATCCATAATCAATGGTGCCCAGCTTTTTACCAGTTCGGTATCTTCGGTGTACTGCATATCGCTAAACAGATCGCATTGTGTTAATGCATCGTAGCGTTTTTTCAGGTAATCGACATTCTTTTTACCCCAAACAAAGCTCATGTGTGGAATGTTGCGGATAAAATTGCAGGGGTCGGAAACCAAACCCTTTGTTACTAAGTATGACCAAAACTGTTTAGAAACTTCGAAATGTTCGGCAATCTGAATGGCTTTTTTTGTTTCCACCGTACCGTCCTTCTTCTCGGGCGTGTAGTTTAATTCGCAAAAAGCAGAGTGTCCCGTTCCGGCGTTATTCCAGGCATCAGAACTTTCTGCTGCTGCAATATCTAAACGTTCGTAAATTTCAATGCTTAAATTAGGCTCTAATTGTTTTAATAAAACACCCAGGGTTGCACTCATGATGCCTGCCCCTATTAAAATTACATCAGCGTCAGTTTTACCAACTGTCTTTTTCTTTTTTGTCATCTTATTCTAAAGGAGTTACAAATTTAACACGATTTTAAACATCCTACGAATTTTAGGGCATTAAATCTGAAAAAAATTGCGTAAAAACGAGAAATACTTCCCTATTTTTAATTGCTTCTAATCAAATCTTAATCCAAAATTTCACCCAACCTGTATATTCATTAAAAAAGACATTCACTAAACAATAAGCTTCAATATTAATTTACTAAATACAACACTCCTTTCTTTGAGAAATTTATCATATTGCTTTTAAACACATTCATTCTTTAAAATTTTGATAAAGAATTTCAAAATCAACCTACAAATTCTGTCGAATCACCATTATTTACTTCGTTTTCTATCAAAATGATAGTTTTTCACATGCATCAATTTAGCATTAATGCAATCAAATTTTAATTTTAAGGCAGCGAACTGTTTGCAACGTTAAAAAATTCATAGAATCGACTAACTATGATTAGCAGAAAAATTGAAAGTGATACTAATCAATATGGCTTAAAATATTAATCAGTTTACCAAAGGGATCCCGGGTGTAAAACCTCCTTACACCCCAGGTTTCATTAACAGGACCATATTCGACAGGGAACCCTGCTGCTATCACTTTCGCCAATACCTGATCAACATTTTCTACCTCTATAGACAGATCGGGTGTTGCAGTACCCGAGCCGCCTTCGCTGGCAAAACTGATTTGTACATCCATTTTTTGCCCAACCGTACCATAGGTTGTTATCCAACCATGATCCATGAGTAAATCCAGACCTAAAATATCCTGATAAAAACGGGCTGCAACTGCAATTTCGGTGGCATCAATATTAACTACTATTCTTTTTACCATAATTAGGATATCAGTTGTTTTCAACAATGAAAAGCCCTGCAATGTTTATCACAGGGCTCTCTATTTCTATCTTTAATTTTTAAGTTTTGCCTTAAATACTTTTTCCAGTTTCTCTATTTTCGGGAGGATAACCAACCTGCAATAAGGTTCGCTTCCGTTTTTATTAAAATAATTCTGGTGGTAGTTTTCGGCAACATAAAAAGGCTTGGCAGCTTCTATGGCTGTAACCACTTTTTTGCCGTAGGCATTGGTTTTATTCAGTTCGGCTTTATACTTCTCGGCAGCTGCTTTTTGCTCTGCACTGTGGTAAAAAATAACCGAGCGATATTGAGTTCCACTATCAGCACCTTGGCGGTTTAGTGTAGTAGGGTCGTGACTTTTCCAGAATACTTCCAGTAAATCATCGTAAGAAATTACCATTGGATTGTAGGTAATTTCGAGTACTTCGGCATGACCTGTTGCACCAGTACAAACCTCTTCGTAAGTTGGATTGCTTAAAGTACCACCTTCATAACCCGATTTAACAGAGACTACCCCTTTTAAGCGTTGAAATATAGCTTCTGTACACCAGAAACAACCCATACCAAAGGTTGCCTTTTCTGTTTTCTTTCCTTGCGCCTGCACCTGGTTGATGGCACAAACGGCCAATAGTATTAAAATTATCTTTTTCATTTTGTGTTTATTGTTTTATCTATTGTGAGGCCATCCTAATTAGAACCGACTGTTCGACCAGAACCAATCATAATGGTTTCATTGTATTATTTAATTAGTCGTAAACAAATCCTTATCCTTACAACACCATTAAACTATTTAAAGCTAATTATACGAAATAAAACTGCCCGTAGTTTGCGAATAAATTATAATGGATTTAGTGTGACAATAGAACATTTCTTTGTCTTTTCTGTTTTTGTTAATAACTTAAAAAACTGTATATTAATTCATTAATAGTATATCATTGATGCAAAAATCAGTTATTAACAATTCTTTCTAAATTCGTACAACATTAAATTTAAAATTATGTCAACACCGTATATCCCTTGTTTAGATTTAGGCTCGTACATTAACGGCACCGAAGAAGAACGCAAAAAGTTTTCTGATGAACTGGGCAGAGCCTTTAACGATTCGGGCTTTGTAACCATTACCAACCATGGCCTGAGCCAGGAGTTGATTGATAAACTTTACGAAAACATTAAAGCTGCTTTTGCTTTACCGGTAGAAACAAAAAGGAAATATGAAAAACCCGAACTGGCTGGCCAACGCGGTTATACCAGTGCAGGGAAAGAAACAGCTAAAGGTGCTAAAACTCCTGATCTGAAAGAATTCTGGCAAATTGGTCAGGAGGTTACAGATGGCGATCCGGTTAAAAATGAATATCCGGATAACGAAGTTTTAACCGAATTACCCGATTTTAACCCGGTTACCAGCGAAATTTACAAGAAACTGGAAGAAAACGGAACACATTTATTACGTGCCATTGCTACTTATTTAGAACTGCCGATTAATTATTTTGACAAACATGTACACAATGGCAATTCGATTTTAAGGGGCATTCACTATTTCCCGATTGAAAATCCTGAAACTATTCCGGATGATGCTGTACGCGCTGGAGCACACGAGGATATTAACCTAATTACTTTATTAATTGGCGCCAGTGCCGATGGCCTGGAAGTTTTAACCCGCAGCAATGAGTGGTTACCGATTAAAGCGCACCATACCGATATTGTAGTAAACGTTGGCGATATGTTGCAACGCTTAACCAACAACAAATTAAAATCGACAACGCACAGAGTAGTAAATCCGCCACGCGAGCTGATGAAAACCTCGCGTTTCTCAGTCCCTTTCTTCCTGCACCCACGTAGTGACATGGATTTAACTAGTTTAGCTTCGACTATCGATACCGAACACCCGAAAGCCTATAGCGATATGACTGCTGGCGAATACCTGGATGAACGTTTGAGAGAAATTGGATTGAAAAAATAAAGGGATCGTCATTGCGAGGCTCGATTTTTCATCGAGACGTGGCAATCTTTTTCTAAAAATTTAAGCATCGGCTAAAACCGGTGCTTTTTTATTAATTTAAACGATGCATTCGACAACTTTAGCAATTTTTGCCGAAATTAATGGTATCGGCTCTGCCTCCGGGTTATTCCTTAGCAAAGATTTACTGTACATTATTGGCGATAATAGTGGCTATCTGAATGAATATAACATTAAAACCAGTCTGCTTCGAAAAATTCAAATTTTATCTGACCCCGGATTAAATTATTTGGAAAACATCCCCAAATCGTTAAAACCCGATTTTGAAATTCTTTGTCAGCATGGCGATAAATTGTACATTTTAGGTTCCGGCTCAACAAACAAAAGGAACCTGATGGTCGAATTCCATCTGAAAACGCAAGAGGTTATTCAGAGAGATCTCACCCACACTTACAACAAGCTCAAAACCATTGCCCATATAAACGACGAAAACTTTAACCTCGAAGGCGCAATTTATACCGGCACAACCTGGTTACTTTTTAACCGAGGCAACGGAACTGAGCAAAAGAACGGAATATTTATTATTGAAGAAGCTAATCTACCAGATGCTAGTAAAGCTAAATTCGTTGATTTTAAGCTTCCTAATATCAATCATATTGAATCCACTTTTACGGATGCTGCACTGGTAAAAAACGAAATATTTTTCATTGCAACTGCTGAAGATACCAGCTCAACCTATCAGGATGGCGAAATTTTAGGCAGTTTCATTGGCAGTATACATTTAGATACTTTAAACCTAACCTTTAGTCATAAAATACCCGGAAGCCATAAATTCGAAGGGATTACCTTTTTAATGCAAAGCAATGATAAGATTGAATTTCTACTTTGTGAAGACCGCGATATGGACGAGCTTAAAACTACAATCTATAAGTTAGCGCTAACCAAATAAACTTATATTTTAATTAAGATTCAAAGCGTAAATCGTACCTCAATGCCTCTAATTTTCTAGCAATTACTTAAATTGAAGCCTACTTTTCGACCACCTGAAACACCTTAGAACATCTACGTTTACTAGCCAACTTTTAATTCTTCAACAAACTCCTTACACTAACCTGCGGCGTTTCGCCTGCCGGCACAATAAAAATAGCATCATTTTCTATCACCTAGCCCTGATCGAAATAATATCCGGCTGTAACCGGAAGTACCGCAGTGATGGTTTTTCCGTCCTTATCTTTTGTAGCATAAGTAACATTAATTAAATGGCTTTTCATGCTTACCTGTACCTTCTTTGAGGTTAACCTGGCTCCCGTAGCATTTATACAATCCAATTCAATAATTTTTGAATTCGCTATACCAGTAAGATCAAGCGAACTGGCCAAACGGATATTAAAAGATTTACCACTATTGTTTTTTATTGAGGCTAAAACTTTATACCGATCGAAATCCTGGTCTTTTACATTTACCTTTTCCTTATTTACAACAGTATATGTTACTGCAATCCCATTTACATTTACGGTTTCGCCATCTTTAATCTGCTGTGCGTTTACCTTGATTGATGCAACCACAAGGAGCAATAAAAAGGCTAATGCTTTGATACTTTTCATAATTAATGCGTTTTAGATTTATTTTTTAGATTCGTCAATAGCTTTGTTTACCACATCTTCAATCCGACCTCTGATTTTTAGATTCGACAATTTATCGGTAACGGTTGGATTAACACGGTTTGACAAGAAAACATAAACCAGGCCGCGTGAAGGATCTACCCAAACGCAGGTGCCGGTGTAACCCGTATGGCCGTAAGTTTGTGGCGAGGCCAGTTCAGATGGATAATGTTTAGTTGTATCAGGGTCCCATCGGTCGAAACCTAAACCTCTACGGCTCACATTCGATTGTTTTGATGTAAACATATCAACCGTTGTGTTTTTAAAATAGGTTTCTCCACCATAGGTTCCGCGGTTTAACAGCATCTGGTAAATAATAGCCAGATCGTTTGCGCTGGCAAATAACCCAGCATGACCTGAAATACCACCAGCCAAAGCTGCTCCCTGATCGTGAACATAGCCTACCAACAAGGTTTTCCTGAAATATTTATCATCCTCGGTTGGAATAATCTGCTCAGGTTTAAAACGGTTTCGAGGTAAAAAACCTGCAGTCTGCATTCCCAGCGGTTTATAAAAATTTTCGTATGTATATTGATTTAATGGCTCTTCGCTAATGTGTTCCACAATATCTTTCATTACATACATGCTAATGTCGCTGTATACATATTTACCTCGGGTTTTAATGGGTGAATTGAGCATTTTAGGCCACATAAAATCTTTAAAGAAGCCTTTTTTAATGTAATAGTTATCGGCTACTTTGGTAGGGTAAGCTGCAGATGAATCTCTGCTGTAATCGTCGGTTTTCACATAATCATGAAACGGAATGTAAGGGATAAAACCTGCTTGGTGCAACATTACTTCGCGCACCTGGATGTTGTTCATCGGGGTGGTACGTGCTTTAGGGATATATGCACCAATATTGGTATCCAATTTTAATTTCCCTTCTTCAAACAAACGCATTACGGCAGGCGTTGTGGCAGTAACTTTGGTTACCGAAGCCAGGTCGAAAATATCGGTTACCTTATCTGGCACATTGGTATCGTAAGTATGCGTGCCGTATGCTTTATTAAAAATCACCTTTCCATCTTTAGCCACCAAAACCACCAAACCTGGTGTTGCTTTTTGGGCAATGGCTTCGGTTGCGATGGCATCAATTTCCTTTAAATTATTAGAGTTTAAGCCTGCATCTTCGGGCACTGTATATTTTAAACGGATAGCGTTGGTGGTAAAGCCCGATCCCATGGTATAACGGGCAGAGTAAGCCATAGTTAATTTATTGGTAGCAGCAATACCTCCAAAAATATACTGAGGTACCAGATTGGCTGCAT
Source organism: Pedobacter sp. KBW01 (assembly GCF_003852395.1). NCBI lineage: Bacteria > Pseudomonadati > Bacteroidota > Sphingobacteriia > Sphingobacteriales > Sphingobacteriaceae > Pedobacter > Pedobacter sp. KBW01. Next base: position 50,223 of record NZ_QAJQ01000022.1, on the reverse strand, counting down.
CGGCATTGTTTTGTACCGTCCAGACTATGGGCGATTGCAGCAGATCGAAAGATTTTAAAGCGGGCCCGTTACCGAAAAAGGAAATGATAACCTGTTTGTTTTTGCTAATGCTGTTAATAAAATTGATGTATTTGGCCTGGGTTACATGCTGATCATCAATGGCAATTAAAATGGTATTGAAGTATTTCAGATCATCCTCCAGATTATTGAGGTTTATGCTGTCTTTATACTCATCGGCCGAAAAGGAAGTAATCTTAGTGTATTTATTGGCCAAACTATCGAAAGCAGTGCTGTAAGTGAACCCGAGGCTAACAGATGCAATATTCTTTTTATCGAGCGATTTTAAAGGTACAACCGAACCCTGATTGTTTAATAATACAGTTGTACTGGTAATACTGTTGGCAATAGCAAGTTTTTTCTCGTTTACTGCATGGTCTTGTGCGCAGGCAGCTAAACATAAAACATTAAAGAAACTTGCCGCAGCCAGAACATACAATTTATTTCGCTTCATATACTTTTTCTCCGTTCAGGTAGGTTTTTAAAACTTTGGTTTTTAATATATTTTGTGGTGTTGTTTTTAAAATATCGTGATCGAGGATTACAAAGTCGGCTAATTTACCTTTTTCCAGACTTCCTTTTTCCTGCTCTTCAAAATTAGCTTTAGCTGCCCAAATGGTCATTCCGCGTAAAGCTTCTTCGGGTGTTAAGGCATTTTCGACCTGAAAACCACCCTTCGGGAAACCTTTTGCATCTGCCCGAACCGTTGCAGCATAAAACGTTAATAATGGATTAATGTTTTCGACCGGAAAATCTGTTCCCAATGGAATCCAACCATTCTGTTTCAACAATTGTTTGTAAGCGTAGGCACCCTTTAACCTTTCGGCACCTAAACGCTGTCCAGCCCAATACATATCGGAAGTAGCATGTGTAGGCTGAACTGACGGAACAATACTCGCTTTACCAAACAAGTTAAAATCGTTGGCATTTACCACCTGGGCATGCTCAATGCGCCAGCGTTTATCGTTTTTGCCTTTTAAAATTTTGTTGTAAATATCAAGTATTACCCGGTTGGCCGAATCGCCGATGGCATGGGTACACATCTGAAAATTATTGGCTGCAATTTTAGCTGCAACTTCTTCAAAATGCTGCCTATTGCTGAGCAGAAAACCAGTTTTATTGGGCATATCACTATAGGGATGCAATAAACAAGCACCTCTCGAACCTAAGGCCCCATCAGCATATACCTTAAATGCCCGTACATTTAGCCGATCGGTTTTAATGGGGCCACGGGCAAAAAGGTATTTATAATTTTCGGGTGCATCAGAAAGCATCACATACAACCTCATTTTGAGCTTCTGCTCTTTTTGCAGTTTTTCGATAAACTCAACCGCCAGATAACTTAGTCCACAATCATCAATCGTAGTTAAACCAGCAGCAAAGCAGTTCCGCTGGGCATCGGTAAAAATCTTTTCTGCCTGTTTAGCATCCGGTGAAGGAATTTTACTTTCTACAAGTGCTACCGCATTATCGATCAACACACCCGTTAACCTACCATTTTCGGTCAGCATATCGCCACCGGTTAGTTTTTTAGGACTTTTGATTCCTGCATCATCAAGTGCCTTTTGGTTGGCAATAGCAGCATGACCATCAATCCGGTTTAAAAACACCTGACGATTTGGGAACAGTTGCGTTAACTTTTCGTTAGTTGGAAAAGCTTTGTTTTCCCAATCGTTCTGATCCCAGCCATTGCCAATTAACCAGCCATCGGGATGGGTTTTGGCAAAAACGGTTAAACGGTCCAGCACTTCATCCCACGATTTCGTTTCGCGTAAATCGGCAGTCTGGAGGCTTTGTCCATAACCAAAAAAATGTGCATGGGCATCGATAAAACCAGGATAAACCGTTTTGCCTTTGGCATTAATTTCTTCTTTGGCACTATACTTACCTCTGATTTCGGCTGTATTGCCCAGGCTTAAAATTTTACCATTTTTCACGGCAAAAGCCTCAACTGTATCAAACCCGGCATTAACGGTGTACACTTTCGTGTTGTACACCATCACATCTACTTCTTCCTTTTTGGTACAAGAGGTAAACAACAAAGCCAGCAAAAGGCTGTACAAACTAGATTTCATGTTGATAAAGATAGAAAATTGAAAGCATTTGGCTTTGTAAATTCGGTTTTACAGAGGCGAAATCAGTTTACAGTGGACAGTTTCCATTTAACCTGTTTAAACAGTTAATCAATTAACCAGTTTACGATTAACCGATTCAAACAGTTAACCAGTTAACCAAGTGAACTAATGATCAGTAAACAAATGAACCATCAAACCAATTAATCCTATTTACCCACAGTCATTTACATGTTGAGTTTTAAACAATTCCGGTTCTTTAAGCTTATTTTGCATAATTTAGCGAATTCACTTTGCCCTAATACATGACTGATATTATTCACTTATTGCCTGATGCTGTTGCCAATCAGATTGCTGCCGGAGAAGTTGTTCAACGACCTGCTTCTGCAGTAAAAGAATTGCTCGAAAATTCGATAGATGCCGGTGCAGACAAAATTCAACTGGTAGTAAAAGATGCAGGCAAAGCCCTGATTCAGATTATTGATAATGGCTGTGGAATGAGTGTTACCGATGCACGCAGGTGTTTCGAGCGCCATGCTACCTCCAAGGTAAAAAAGGCCGAAGATTTATTCGCCATCCGTACCATGGGTTTCCGTGGTGAGGCCATGGCTTCGATCGCCGCCATTGCGCAGGTAGAAATGAAAACCCGCCGGTACGAAGATGAAATTGGCACCTGCATTTCTATTGAGGGTGCGCAGGTAACCGGGCAAGAACCCGTAGCCACTGCAGCCGGAACGCAGATTTCGATTAAGAACCTGTTTTTCAATACCCCGGCCCGCAGAAATTTTCTGAAGAGCAATCCGGTAGAAATGCGTCATATCCTTGATGAATTTCAACGGGTAGCCTTGGCACACCCCGAGGTGTTTTTCAGTCTGCATCACGATGGTGTAGAAATTTTTAACCTGCCAAAAGGCAATTTAAAACAGCGCATTGTACACCTTTTCGGCAACAACTATAACGAACGACTGGTACCTGTAGAGGAAGAAACTACCATTATTAATCTGAAAGGATATATTGGTAAGCCTGCTTTTGCAAAAAAAACAAGGGGCGAACAGTTCTTTTTTGTAAACAACCGTTTTATAAAAGACCCCTATTTAAACCATGCGGTAAGCTCAGCTTTCGAAGATCTTTTGCCCGAAGACAGTTATCCGTTATACGTATTGTTTATTGAGATCGATCCGGCAAAAATTGATGTGAACGTTCACCCTACCAAAACCGAAATTAAATATCTGGACGAGAAATCGATCTATGCCATTTTAAAATCGGCCGTTAAGCGTTCGATAGGCCGGTATAACATTGCCCCTACCCTTGATTTTGATCAGGAAACGGGCTTTAGCAATATGATTACGCACAAAGCGGTTGAAGACATTGTACCACCAAGCATTAATTTTAATCCTGATTTTAATCCTTTTGCCAGCGATAAAAGTTCTACTTCCGGTTATGCTTCATCGCCAAGAAATTATGATGCCAAACCCAGCGCCAAAAACTGGGGTACGCTTTACGATATAACTGAGCAACCTGTAGTTGAGCAAACCAGCTTTTATGAGGCTGACGATGCTGTTTTAGAGACCAAGCAAAAGCAATATATGCAGTTGCACAACCGTTATATTGTTTCGCAGATTAAATCTGGTTTAATGGTTATCGATCAGCAAATGGCGCACGAACGAATCCTTTACGAGCGTTTTCTCGTACATCTCGATGACCGCAAAGGAGCATCGCAGCAAAGTTTGTTTCCGCAAACCATTACGCTGAACGCAAACGATTTCGAACTGGCCAAAAGTTTGCTAGACGATATCAAAAGCCTGGGTTTCGATGTACGCGAGTTTGGTAAAAATACCCTTGTAGTTGAAGGTGTACCAGTTGATTTGGGCAGTACCAACATTAACGAGACACAATTATTTGAACAGTTGATTGAAGGCTTTAAAAATTCGCAACAGGAATTAAAATTAAATAAGCGCGATAGTTTAGCCAGGAGCTTAGCTAAAAACAGCGCCATTAAAGCGGGTACAAGTCTTGCACAAGAAGAAATGAATACACTTATTGATGAGCTTTTTGCCTGCAAAACCCCTAACTTTAGCGTTAGTGGCAAACCGATTATCCAAACCATAACTTTGGCAGAGCTGGATAAGAAGTTTGAGAAAAATTAGAAAAAGACTAAAGGTTAAAGACTAAAGCGGAAAGCTTAGATGCTCTAAGGAGATAAAAAGACCAAAGTCGGAAGCCTGGAGACTAAAGCTTAAAACGGAAATCGTCATTTTGACCGTAGTGACTACCCGTAAAGGCGGGGGAAATCTATGCGAAAGACTAAAGCCGAATTTTGATGTTAAATATGATAAAATAACAGTTTACCGATTTAAACAATTAACCAGTTCAACCTTTAAACACAGTTAGCAGATTAACCAATTTTTAAAATTAAATGAACAACATATATATCCCTCCAATAGTTAAAAACCTGCTGATTATTAACATCTTATTTTTCGCAGCTACGCTATTGCTTCCTAATCTTCATTTAGATAATTTACTTGCAGTTTTCTATTTCGATTCTCCCAAATTCAGATTTTGGCAGCCCATTACTTATATGTTTATGCATGGTGGTTTTGCGCACATATTCTTCAACATGTTTGCCTTATATTCTTTTGGCAGTATCCTCGAATCGCGCTGGGGTGCAAAAAAATTCCTCATATTTTATTTTGTTACCGGATTAGGCGCATTGGCCTTACAATGGGTAGTACAGGCATATGAAGTACATCAGATTATCGGCCATATTACCATGTTTGATGGTTGGGAAAAACTGATCCAATCGGAAAGACAAGCCCAAACATTGGGCAGCATTTATTATGGTGGCATGGTAGGTGCTTCGGGAGCCATTTTTGGCTTACTGGTCGCATTTGGCATGTTGTATCCAAATGCCGAATTACTGATTATGTTTATTCCCGTACCGGTAAAAGCTAAATACATTATTCCAATTTATATTTTAATAGAACTATCTTTAGGTGTTGCTCAGTTCGAAGGCGATTCTATAGCCCATTACGCGCATTTGGGTGGTGCTTTAATCGGCTTTATACTGGTTAAAATATGGAAAGACAAGAACGATACATTTTATACGCTCTATGAATAATACGTTTCAAGATTTAAAGTACAAGATTTTTCAATCAGGCAATCCCTTGTTTTTTTACATTGGCATTAATGTAATCCTGTTTTTGATCACTGCTATTATTGGTGTGCTTGCATTTTTTAGCAAATCAACATTAGGTATTGATGATTTGGTTAGAGAGTATGTTGGCTTACCCTCCAGCCTTTCTAAACTAGCAGAACGCTTTTATACCCCGTTCACCTATATGTTTTTTCACGACGGGATTCTTCACATTCTGTTTAATATGCTGGGTTTGTTTTGGTTCGGCAGTATATTCATGAATTTCCTGAAAAGCAGACAATTCCACTTTGTTTACCTTGCTGGTGGTTTAGCCGGAGCCCTAATTTACGTAGTAGGTTTAAACACCATTCCAGTGTTTGCCGATAATTTACTGGGACAAACTGTTATTGGCTCATCTGCAGCAGTAATGGCGATTATGGTCGCGGCCGCAACCTTAGTACCCAATTATACCATTATGCTGTTGCTTATTGGCGAAGTCAAAATTAAATGGGTAGCAATAGCCTACTTCCTCATTTCGTTTATAGGTTTATCATCGGCAAATGCCGGCGGAAATTTTGCACATATCGGGGGTGCCTTGCTGGGCTTCTTTTACATTAAAAGCCTGCAAAACGGAAACGACTGGAGCAAATTATTTGAGCGTAAACCTAAATTAAAAGTAGTTAGAAACGATAAACCTGTTAAAAAAACAGCATTTAAGGAAGGAGTTTCGCAACAGGAAATTGATGCCATTTTAGATAAAATATCTACTTCAGGATACGACAAATTAACGGCAGCGGAAAAAGAAAAATTATTTAAGGCAAGTAAAGATTAATGACAAAAAAGAAACGGTATAATTTCCTCGACAAGCTTCTTTTGCCCATTGCGGTTGCACTGGCAGTAGCTTTGCTCTTGGGTGTACTTGCCGGAAATATGGATCCACGCAAACACGCCATCATTGCGTTTTTTGGTTTGGCCTATCCCTATGTTCTTTTTTGCAATATCATTTTTCTGGTTTGGTGGCTCCTGAGCAAAAAATGGATCTTTGCCGTGGTAACCATTCTTGCTATTGCCATTGGTGCTAAAACCTTAAAAGCAACTTTTGCCTTAGGCGGCGATGAAGGTGCTATCAAAAAAGCCGATAACAGCATCAGAATGATGACCTACAACGTGCACAGTTTTAAGCTTTACGGAAAAGACAATACCGAATCGGTTAAAGAGAAAATGCTGCAGGTGGTTAAAGATCAAAATCCAGATATCATTTGTTTTCAGGAGTTTTTTACACGTTACAAAGGTGCTTTTGATACAGTAGACAGCTTAAAGGCTCTGCTAAATACCAAATACTATTACTTTGTACCTACCAACCGTAACGATTACGAAGCAACAGGCTTAGCCATTTTTTCAAAGTTCCCGATTAAAGATTCGGGCAAGATCCCTTTTGTTGATGGTTATTCGGGCAACATGAGTATTTATGTAGACTTAAATATTAAAGGCAAAGCCCTTCGGGTATATAATGTACACTTTCAATCCATTTCTTTCGAAAAGCAAGATTACGATTACCTGGATAAGGTAAAAGAAATGAATACCGAATTGCAGCCTTCGAAACGCATTTTAAGAATGCTAAAAGGAGCTTTCTATAAAAGGAGCGGTCAGGTTGATATTATGAAAAAGGAAATGGCAAGCTGCAAAACTCCTTATTTAATAGCTGGCGATTTTAACGATACCCCTGCCTCGTATGTGGTTACGCAAATTACTGCTGGACTCAACAACAGCTTCATTAAAAAAGGTAATGGTTTTGGCAAAACCTATAATGGTAAATTCCCTAATTTCCAGATCGATTATATCGCAACCTCTAAAGAACTGGAAGTACTTAACTATAAAATTACGCAAGCCAAACTATCCGATCACTTTCCGGTACGCAGCGATTTGAGGTTTTTGGATTAGGGGTGATTCAATGATTGAATTAGAGAGTGATTAAATTTATAGAGTGATTCAACGTCTATTCTCTCATTCAAACCGCACTCATTCTCTCATTTAAAAATATCAGCAGCAATACAATTCGCTCAAAAATATTTTTTCTTACCATACATCAACAGTTGGCAAAAAGCTTATCCCCATATTTGCTTCGTAAAATTTAAAAAAATAATCAAAAGATATGAGTTTAATAGATGCCCTAAACTGGCGTTATGCCGTTAAAAAAATGAATGGTCAACCCGTTGAACAAGAAAAGGTTGATAAAATTATTGCAGCTGCGCATTTGGCACCAACATCATCAGGCTTACAGCCATTTAAAGTTATTGTTGTAACCAATCAGGAGTTAAAAGAGAAAATTGCACCGATTGCTTATAACCAATCTCAGATTATCGATTCATCGCACCTTTTAATTTTTGCTGCAAACGAAAATTATACAGAAGAAGGTATTGATGCTGTATTTACCCGAATGAATGCTGAACGTGGTTTACCACAAAACGGAACCGATGCTTACAAAGCACAACTTAAAGGCATGATTTTATCGAGAAGTGCTGAAGAAAACTTTAACCATGCTGCACGTCAGGCTTATATTGGTTTTGGTGTTGCTATTGCAGAAGCTGCTTTACTAAAAGTAGATGCCACCCCAATGGAAGGCTTTAACGGACCAGCTTTAGACGAACTTTTAGGTTTAGATAAAAAAGGGTTAAGAAGCGTTACCCTATTGCCATTAGGTCATAGAGACGAAGCAGGCGACTGGTTGGTTAACCTTAAAAAGGTACGTTCTCCGAAAGAAGAATTCTTAATCGAATTAAATTAAAAGGTAAACACCATTATATTTTTAACACGGGCCGCTAATTAGTGGCCTGTGTTGTTTGCAGCAATCTTTCAGATACTTTCCGTAGAGTTAAGCGTAGCGTCTTTACGGATTTTTGAATAAGATTGAGTTTACAACTCAATGATTATAGAGTGAGTCGGAGACGCTATTCTATGCTGCAATCCGTAGTGTCCTTCGGAACACTACGGACAGACGTGAGCTTGCGCGCGTTTCCAACGCGTGCAGTAATAGTCCTTCGATTCTATCGCAAAGCCACGTTAAAAATACTTAGCTAAAGCCATACTCTTTAGGAAATGCCCATGAGCAATAATAAACTTTTGTAAAAAAATGTTAAACCTCCTTACAATTTAGGAGCTCTATTGATAATTGGATATATTTACAGGATTAGCATTTAACATCCAATTCATGAAGATTTATAGATTATCGTTTATTATACTTTCATTTCTGTTAGCACTAAATTTTTCTTCATCGGCCCAAACCGATACTGTAAGTATAAATACCATTATCACCAAAACCAATAAGGTTTTAACTGATTATCCAAACGAAAAAATTTATCTTCATTTCGATAAGCCTTATTATGCGGTTGCAGATACCGTTTGGTTTAAAGCCTATGTTACCGAAAACCAGAATTTCTTATCGGGCATCAGTAAAATTATTTATGTGGATATAATTAACCAGAAAGATTCGCTCGTCCAAACCTTAAAACTCCCAATTACAGGCGGATTTGCATACGGTAGTTTCCCTTTAGATCAGCTGAATTATAAACAAGGTAATTACCACGTTCGGGCTTATACTTTATGGATGCTCAACAGCCTGGATCCCGCCTATTTTAACAAAACTTTTTATGTTGGTGAAGCTATTGATAAAGAAGTTAAAACCCATATTACCTACAAAAATCTCTCTACAGATAAGCAGGAAAAAATTGATGCACGCGTGCAGTTCAGGGATGCCAGCAATAAACCTTATGCCAATAAAAATGTAACCTGGCAGGTAGTAACCAGTTATACAGTAATTGCCAAAGGCCGCGGAACTACCGATGCAAATGGTTACCTGACCATTGCTATGACCAATGCGCAGAAAGCCGAATATCAATTGCAAAAAGGCGAGCTGATAACCAGCATTAACACTACAGATAAAGACGTAGCCAGTAGCTCATTCCCGCTAAAAAATGCCATTTTGAGCAAAGATTTTCAGTTTTTCCCAGAGGGAGGAAATTTAGTTGCCGGTTTAACAAACAAGGTAGCCTTTAAAGCCATTAAAAGCGATGGCTTAGGCATTGGCGCCAAAGGCACTGTTACCGATAGTGAAGGCAAAAGCGTGGCTACTTTCAGCGATCAACATTTAGGCATGGGTAGTTTTAATTTACCTGCCGAAGCCGGAAAAACCTATAAAGCTGCTGTAACCTATGCCGATGGTACCACACAAAGCTATAATTTACCTGCTGTAACTACTAATGGTGTAGTGCTTAATGTGGATAATAGCAATGTCGATAATGTGGTAATTAAAATTGCTGCAAACGAAGCTTTTTTTGCAGAGAACCAGGGGAAAAAACTTTACCTCATTGCCCAAAGCAAAGGGGTAATCTGCTACGGCGCACAAACAGCCCTATCGAACAAAGAATACAATACTACCATACCTAAATTGAAATTCCCGACCGGAATTGCCCAGCTAACCCTGTTTAACGAACATGGTAAACCGCTTAGCGAAAGACTTGTTTTTGTACAGCATAAAAATAATATGACCGTAGCTTTAACCAGTGCTGCAACTACTTACGGCGTTAAGAAAAAGGTTAAAATTAATGTTGCAGCTAAAAAAGATGGTGCACCTGTTGAGGGTAGCTTCTCTGTAGCAGTAGTAGATGAAACTAAAGTACCATCAAGCGAAGATGCAACAAGTACCATCTTAACCGGACTTTTATTAAGCAGCGATGTTAAAGGTTATATTGAAAAAGCCAACTACTATTTCAATGCGCCCGATGCCAAGAAAAATGCAGACTTAGATGTGCTGTTACTTACACAGGGTTACCGCAGCTTTAAATACACCGATATTATTGCCAACAAACTGCCTAAAATTGATTTCCTTCCTGAACAAGGAATTGAAATTTCGGGAATTTTAAGGCAGAATAATGGAATTCCGGTTAGAAAGGGAGCCTTGCTTTTGAGCATCCCAGATAAACGCTTTAACCTGGAAGGCACTACAGATCCGGTAGGGAACTTTAAATTTTCGAACCTCGTATTTAACGATTCATCGAAAGTTACTGTTACGGCTAAGTACAATGTTAACTATAAAAACATGACCTTAAGCTTAAACGGTGCACCAGTCCCTACGTTAACCCGTAACTTCAGTGCAGCCGAAGAGGTTTTAAATATCGACAGTGCCTTAACTTCTTATCTGGATAACAGCAAACGCCAGTATGCTTACCTACATACCTTAAAAGATGTAAATATTAAGGCTGCTGTAATTCCGAAAGTAAGCCATAAAGATTATCCTTCCTTGTCGGGGCTTAGTCAAATGGCCGATCATGAAATTTCTGGCGATCGTTTAAAAGGCTGTGGTTTACTGATTAATTGCTTACAAGGTATGTTGGCGGGCGTTACTTTTGCCGACAATAACTTTTATGTAACCCGCGATTACAATCAGGGCAAAAAAATTCCGATGGGTATTTTCATTAACGGAATGAACGTGGATGTGAACCAGATCAATACACTCGATGCCAACCAACTCGAATCGGTTGAGGTATTTTTAAGAGACGATTTAGGCCTGGTTAACCGTGCCAACAATGTAAACGGTGTTATTGTATTTAACCAAAAAAAAGCACCTAAAGGAACCAAGATTACCAAAGCGCAACTGATGGATATGTTGCCTAAATACTACGAACTTACTTTCTCGCCACAAGGCTATAACAAAGAAAAGCAATTCTACTCGCCGCGTTACGATGTGCCTGCAAGCATGAACCGAAACGATTTAAGAACTACCATTTACTGGAACCCTAAAGTAGTTACCGATGCAACCGGCAACACCTCTTTCGAGTATTATAACGCTGATGGAAAAGGACAATACAAAGTGATTATAGAAGGTATAGATGCCAACGGAAACCTAGGCAGATCGGTGTTTAAGTACACAGTTAAGTAAAATATAAGAGGTAATATGTAAGATGGAAAGTCTATCTTACATATTCCATTTTACATCCTACACCTTCCATCATACCTCTCACATCTTCCGTCTTACATCTCACCTCTTACTTCAAAAGGCAACTGCTCCCCTTTCAATCCGGCAACTATATTCTGTACAATAATTTTAGCCATGGCTGCCCTCGTTTCTTCAGTTGCCGAGCCAATGTGTGGTAAAACAGCAACATTTTCCATGCTTAGTAAAGGGTTTGTTTTATCCATAGGTTCGGGATTGGTAACATCAAGTCCAGCACCCCAAATTACTTTTTCCTTTAATGCGCGGATCAAATCCGTTTCGTTGTGAATGCCCCCCCTTGCCGTATTGATAAAAATAGCATTGGATTTCATCTGGCTAAAAACATCAAAAGTAAATTTACCTTTGGTTTCGGGAGTTAAGGCAGTATGTACCGAAAGTACATCGCTTTTCGCTAAAAGTTCCTCGAATGAGACGTATTTAGCACCAATTTCCTGTTCAGCTTCTGTATTTTGCGAGCGATTATGGTAAATCACTTCCATGTGATAAGCGGCGGCACATTTTTTGGCCATTTCTAAACCTATTTTGCCCAGACCAAAAATCCCGAGGGTTTTACCATTTAATTCGATGCCCAGTTCGGGGCTGGGTTCATAGTTTTTCCACTCGCCTCTGATAATTTTCTGGCAGGAAAAGAAGGCTTTACGCGATACAGCCAGCATCAGTAAGAAAGCAGTATCGGCAGTTGCGGCACTTAAAACGCCAGGTGTATTACCAATAGGAATATTTAAACGTTTAGCTGCAGCCACATCAACCTGATCGAAACCTACCGAATGTAGTGCAATAACCTTTAAATGACTACAGGCATTTAAAAAAGCAGCATTAAGCTTATTGGGGCCAACACTAATCAAAGCATCATGATCTTTACAGGCTTCAATTAGTTCTTCGGCAGTAATTTGCCGGTTTTCTTTCCATTGGGTAATGGTAATACCGTTTTCTTCCAGTTGTTTTAAACCGACCGGAGCAATGTTGCCACTTATAAATACTTTCATATTAATTTAACAGTAAATCCAACCAGGAGTTTTTGATTATAGTTATTTTACTGTAATCGAAAGTACCTGATAAGTGTTTGCGCTGAAATAGCCTAGTGAATTATTCGAAATATTCGATGTTGGATTGGCCGGCGTAGTACCCTGGTTAGGTCCTCGATCCGCCTGCTGGCTCAGCGCATACCAATAATCAAATATATTGCTGTCAACACATTCCATTTCAATCTTCACCTTATCATTGGTATTCAGTTCATCGCTATCATGATCGTTGTTGGGCTTAAAAAACAGCTGAATCCGTAAGTCGTTACCGTTTGTTAAACGGTCGTTGTTGGCATAAAAACGTCGCGAAAGTACATCGTTTACGTACAGGTTAAAATGGTAGAAATTTACTTCGTTAACCGGATCGGTAAAAAATGCAGCAGCTGTTTTTCGGTCACGCCCAAAAAAAGTGTTTTTAATTATCCCAATCGAATCCATTTTAACCACATTGGGCATTTTAGAACTCGCGGTATAGTTCTGTCCCTCAACTGTTGCATTTAAGCTGTAGGTAACTCCTGGCTCGCCTTTCATCCGGTTAATGTAAGTACCCGGTTTAGTGCCTTCTTTAAACACAAACTTATTTCCCTTGCTATCGGTAACCGTTACCGTAGCGCCCGAAACCTTCGGAAAAACATTTTCTTCGGTATAACCAATCGTTTTGCTGATTTTAATCTCCTGATCAATCAACTGGTTGTTAATTATGCCTTCAATTACAATTTGAGGTGCCGCATTTTCAGTATCGATAGAGATAATTTTCTTGCAGGAAGCCAGGCACAAAGTAAAAAGGGCAAAATATATCGTTAGTGTTTTCATGGATTAAAATTTAAAGTTCCAGGTTATAGATGGAATAAGCCCAAACAATGAGGTTTGCTGTGCAGCCGTTTTGTTTGGATTGTCGGGATCGGTGATAAACTCTATCGAATAAGGATTTTTTCTGGCCAGTAGATTGTAAATACCAAAATTCCAGCTCGATTGGTATTTACCTTTATTCTTACCTTCTAGTGTTGCACTTACATCTAAACGCATGTTGTAAGGCATACGGCCTGCATTGCGTTGGGTATAATAATAAGCCGGCTGCCCCCCAACGGTATATTTACCTGCCGGATAAGTAACGGCATTACCTGTACTGTAAATAAAGCTTGATGAAAAAGTCCACCTTTTGGTCATGTTATATATTCCAACCAGTGAAATATCGTGCGTGCGGTCTTGCCTAGCCGGAAAATATTTACCGTTATTTAATTCGGTAAATTTGCGTTCGGTACGCGATAAGGTATAACCTACCCAACCATTCAGCTTACCAAATTTTTTTTTGAAGAACAGCTCCAATCCATAAGCACGACCAACACCATACAACAGCTCCGATTCTACATTTGAATTAGCCAGCAACTGGGCCGCGTTTTTATAATCGATTTGGTTTTGCAACCACTTATAATAAATCTCGGCCGATAACTCGTAAGTATTTTCTTTAATATTTTTAAAATAGCCCAAAGCCACCTGATCGGCAATTTCAGGCTTAATGTTGTTACTGCTCAACACATACTGATCGGTTGGCGAACTTGAAGTAGCGTTGGTTAAAATATGAACATTTTGCGTATTGCGGTTATACGATGCTTTAATTGAATTTTCTTCGTTAAAAAGATAGCTCACGGAAAAACGGGGTTCCAGATTGAAATAGTTTTTGTAAAACTTGCCCTTAGCCACACTTTCTGTAGAGATGATTTCGCCAGCCGCATTGTAATTATTAAAATTACCGGGGCCCATTAAAGAGAAGGCAGCCAGCCTTACACCATACAAAAAGTTAAGGTGTTCGTTTACGCTCCATTCATCAGAAATATAAGCGGCAGATTCTATTCCATAGCGGCGCTCCTGCGTAAGCGAATTTACCTGCGAGGCTACATCGCTATCAATATCAATCGGCGAAATGCGGTGTTGCGTAGCATTTAATCCAAATCTTAAAATGTGTTTGTTGCTGAAGTATTGAAAATCTTCTTTAAAATTAAAATCGCGTACCAGCGAGGTGGCCTTAAAATTAGTGGCATCGTTAAGCAGGCGAACAGTGTAATTGTAATTGTTGTAAATTAACGAGGTATTAGAGAATAAACGGTCGTTAAAAATATGGTTTAGCCTGATTGTAGTGGTTACATTACCCCAGTTATTCTCAAACAAATCCTTCACCCCTATATTGTCTTTACCAAAATAACCCGAAATATAGATGGTGTTTTTATCATTTATTTTATAGTTGGCCTTGGCGTTAATATCGTAAAAATTCAACGTGCTCCCATTTACCGACGAATCTGGTGAAGCCCTTAAAAATAAATCGATATAGGTACGGCGAAAGCTTACCATAAACGAGCCGCGGTCTTTAACAATAGGCCCTTCGGCTTTAATACGCGAAGCAATTAAACCAATACCACCCTGAAATTTAAACTCTTTATTGTTGCCATCATCCATTTTCACGTCTAAAACAGACGATAAACGGCCGCCATACTGGGCAGGCATACCGCCTTTATACAGGCTTACATCCTTAATGGCATCGGCGTTAAAGGTAGAGAAGAATCCCAACAGGTGCGACGAGTTGTACACCACAGCCTCATCGAGAATAATAAGGTTCTGATCGGCAGCGCCACCACGCACATAAAAACCGGTATTACCCTCCCCACCCGATTTTACGCCGGGCAGCAACTGGATGGTTTTCAGAATATCCTTTTCACCAAGTAGAACCGGAATGGCGTTCAACGCTTTCATATCAACCCGTTCAAGGCCCATTTGCGCGCTTTTAACATTTTCGTTTTTGCGGTTATTGGCACTCACGGTTACTTCGGCCAAATCGTTGGCACTCTTTAATTCTTCGTTTAATTTGGTATCTTTTGTTAAATTGATTTTTTTAACCAGAGGCGCATACCCGGTGTAGCTAACCGATACGGTATACTCTCCTTCTACCTGGGTTAAGGCAAAATAGCCATAGGCATTGGTTAAGGTTGCGCCGGTTGTAGGGCCAATTACTTTTATTGTTGCGCCAATTAATGTTTCGCCGGTGCCGGCATCGCGGATGGTACCACTAAGGGTAAATTTACTTTGGGCAAAAACAACTGTATTTAAAAGAAGAAGGGAAAATAAAGCAAAGTAATTTTTTATGAGCATATCGGCAACTATCTAAGATGAAGGAAACCAAATGTACGAATTCAAAGTTCTTTTTATGAGAACATTGTGCATTTACTGCCACGAAAATTGGTTTACTTACTATTAACGGGATAAATGCCAATATGGTGTGAGCGCAACATATAAGCGCTTACCTGATCTATGCCAGCCTGCTGAAAAGTGATGAGTTTGGAAGGAGTTTTGGGCATGTGGCAATCGATGCAATTGGTGCTGAGCGATCCTTTTGCAAGCGTGGTACTGCTGTGTCTGGTGGTTTGGTGACAACTTATACAGCGCTGCGAGTAGATACTTAAATTGCCTTTAATATTTTCGTGTGTATTGTGGCACGATTGGCAGGTCATACTTTCGCTTTTGCGGTAGCAATTGCTCCCCTTCAGCATTTCAGTCTGGTTACCATGCACATCGGGATCGGCACTGCCAAAACCTGCAAAATCTTGTGCATAATAGTCATCTAAATTATCGCCGGGCTGGAAACCGAAAACCGATTTTTGGGCAACCAGTGAATTGCCCGAGTGGCATACCCCGCAGGCATCCATCTTTTGTTTTCTGCTGAGCGTTTTATAAATGGTGATAAATTTTGCAGTTTTCTCTTCGGGGTTTTCGAGGTGAAAAACCGCATGTTGCCGGCCCGGTCCGTGGCAACGCTCGCAATCTATACCGTAAATCAATGCAGCACGCTCCATTTCCTCATCGGTAGAAATACCCGAAGTTTGAGTCACCTTTTTCTCTACATACGAAGCATGGCATTCTAAACAACGGCTACCAATCGGTCTGTCGTAATAAAAGGTTTGTTTGGTAAAACCCGGACTAATGGCCCAGTTCCTGATCGCCGAAAAATACGAAAGCGGCAGTTCGTAAAGCTTTTTGCCTTTCCAATAAGCGTAGGTATAGGCTTTCTCGCCCGAGCCGAATACCATATCGAACCTTTGGGCCCGCACTTCTTTGCCAGCTACATAAGCTACCTGAAAAATACCCGTTGCCCGTTTTTCAACCACTACCTTTTGATGCGCATCGAAACTAAAGGCATTAGAATCGGGCGCAAAAACTTTTAACAACTCCATATCGGCCACTGGTTTAGAGGTTAACCCATGGGTATTGTGTAGGTAAGATTGCGTAATTTCTTTATGGCATTTTACACAGGTAGCTGCCCCGATATAAGCTTCGCCTCTGATATCCTTTGGTAACCGGACGGCCGTATTCATGCATCTTGAAAGGATAAAGACGACTACCGCCATCGCCCCTATAATAGTCAGGATCCGTTTTATACCTTTCAAGATGTTGTTAGCTTTTTATTTTACAAACTGAATATAACTAAAATTATAACCGCCAACTGCGGCCAGTATCCTAATTTTTTGTTTACCGGCCTTTAGTGCCAGGTTTTTGATTTCGAATGTGGCAAACTTTTTCGCATCACCTGTATTAGGCACAGCTACTGCTTTAACTACAGTTTTACCATCAATTAAAATGCTTATCCTGCCAGCATCCTGATCGGCAGCAATATTGAGTTTTAAAGTATAATTCCCTTTTTGGGCAACGTTTACCGTGTATTGTAGCCATTCCCCTTTTTCGATATGGTTTACATAATACTTTTCGTACTGGAGCGAATCTTTGGCAATATCTACACCATCATTGCGGTAAATCCTGCCCCGGTTTCCTGCCGATCTTTTATTGGTTGAAGTATGATAATCTGCCGTATCGGTATCGAAATAAGCAAAACCGTTTTTACCCAAATCATAATCAACAGCATAAATAATGCTCTTGTTTTTAACCAAATTGGCTTTAAAGGGTTTAGTTTCGTTGCTAAAAGGCTGGCGAATCATCGCATCGATTACATCGCGGTGGATGATCGTATTTTCTAACCTCGAATAAATGGCCAGTTCCATCAGGCCACTGTACACGTTGCTATCTTTAGGTTTGTTGCCACCGTTATTCAGGTATTTAACCAGGGCATCATAATTGGGATTCGATTTAATTTCCATTGGGTTATTTACGCCGATTTTTTTCAAAGGCCACCACGACCAACCAATATTATTTTTTTCTAACAGGTGTATGGCATCGGTAAACCAAACGTTAGAGTTTTCGCCTGTTTCGCCCAGCCAAACGGGGACCTGCTGCTCATCGCGCGCTTTGATAATATGTGCAATCGAAGCCTGATCGTTATAATTCCAGTATTTATGGAAACTTAAGGCTATATTTTTATCCCACAACGGGAAAATACCATTGTAATTATTGCCCCAGCCATTCCCTTCAATAATAATAAGGTGTTGCTGATCTACCTCGCGAATGGCTTTGGTAATCTCTACCATTAGTTTCCTCAAAGGGGCGTTTACCTTTTCTTTGGTTCCATTTTTATCTTCTTCGGGATTGCTGAAACCATAGTTAGGCTCGTTTATAATATCGTAGGCCCCGATATAGGGCTCGTTTTTATAGCGCTCGGCCAGTTTTCGCCAAAGGGCAATGGTTTTCTCCTGATTAGCTTCACTATCCCACAGGTAGGGTTTTGACGGATCGCGGTCGGCAATGTTTAAATCGTTGCCCTGCCCTCCCGGTGCTGCATGCAAATCTAAAATGAGGTACATTTTATTGGCCTTACACCAGTTGAGTAAACTATCAGTCATGGCAAAACCTTTTTCGAGCCAGGTATTTTTACCGGCTACCGGCTCCTGATCAACAGGTAAGGTATAAAGATTATAATGCATGGGCAACCGGATCGAGTTAAAACCCCAGCGTTTCATCGAGTCTACATCTGTTTTACGCATGTGGTTAGCTAGCCAGACGTCGTAAAACTCCTGCGTTTGCTTCGGTCCCATTAGCTCCGTTATCCTTTCGCGGATGCGGTATTGCTGCGCTTCTTTATTAATTTTAAGCATGTAGCCTTCCTGCAACATCCAGCCCCCAAGACCAATGCCACGCAACAACACATTCCGGCCCTGGCCATCAACAATTTTTGTGCCCGATGCTTTTAAAAAACCCTGACTAAAACCGGTAATTGAAATGCTGCTAAAGAGAAAAATATATAAAAGTGATTTTTTTAAAAACATAGTTGAGACGATTGATTTTACCAGAGATAAGTGGCTACCGCGCCCTTATCGAGCGTTGCAGCGTATGTTTTGCCGTTCTGACTGATGTTAAATGCAGCAGCATCTTTGCCTGTATTGGCCACAACAAGTACATATTTACCATCGGGCGTTTTAAAGGCAACATTGGCCAAACCGTTTAATTCGTTAGACGCAATGCGTACCGAGCCAGGCCTCACAAATTTCGAAGCATGGGCAATAGAAAAATAGGCCAGGTTCCGGCTATAGTTGTCACCATTAATGGTAACCGCGCCCTGGCACATCGAACAACCTCCTCTATCGGTATAAGGCTTGTTTTGCGGATCGGCAGCAAGGTTCCACTCCAGCACGTTTTTGCTCCAGTTGCGGGTAGCGCCAATAATTAAGCGTTTTACCGGGTTAACGATATTAATGGTTGCCGCATCAGGCTGCTCTACCACCATTTGCTCAGAGAAGTAGATATTTTTATCGGGATGGGCGTTGTGCACATCGGTTAGCGCTTCGATTTTACCACCATACAAGTGAAAGGCAGAGCCAGCTATGTATTTCTTTGCTGCCGGATCATCCAAAATACTGATTGGATAATCGGGCCGGTCGGCATTGTGATCGTACACAATAATTTTAGTTTTAATATTGGCTTTTGCGAATGCTGGGCCAAGAAACTGCTTTACAAAAACAGCCTGATCTGGTGCTACCATAAGTAAGCTGGGGTTATTACCCGGATGTAAAGGCTCGTTTTGCACAGTAATGGCATCGATAGGAATACCTGCCTTTTGCATTTCCTGTACATAACGTACAAAATATTTGGCATAAGTACCATAATATTCAGGTTTTAGCATACCGCCGCGGGCATCGTATGTTGTTTTCATCCATAAGGGAGGAGACCATGGCGAACCCATAATTTTTATTTTAGGGTTAATGGACAGGATTTCCTTCATTACCGGAATAACATCTGCCTTATCTGGTCCCAAATCAAATTTAGCCTGCTCCAGATCGGTTCGCCCCTCGGGAAGGTCGTTGTAAGAAAATACTTTTTCGTTTAAATCGGATGCGCCAATACTTAACCTTATGTAACTTACCCCAATGTTGGTACCATTGGTTGCAAACAGTTCTTTAAGCAAAGCTGCCCTTGCCGGTGCCGACATTTTAACGATATGCTGGGCGCTTCCGCCGGTTAAGGCATAGCCAAAACCATCAATACTTTGAAAAGTTTCTTTATCGTTTACAAAAATGGTGGGCTGCTTATTTTTAGCAGTGACCGGGTTTAAGCCTGTAGCTTGCCGGGTAAATAAGGCTGTACGGTCGGCTTTCGTTAACCACACCTCTGGCTGGCTTTGTGCCATAACAGCTGCCGAAAAAGTAAAAGCACAACCCATTATGAGCCCAAAGGACTTGGTGAATAGCATATAAAAAAGATGAGCTGATAAAAAACAGGAAGAAAGACTTTGCTTTCTCCCTGTAACAATTAAACATTAAGGATATATAGACGGGAATTTATTTAGAGCCGCCCCACTCTTTACTCTGTAAAATTTTAGAATTGGCCAATTCTCTTTCCGGAACGGGTAATATTTCATTTTTACCTGCAACAAAACCTTTTGAAGAGAGTTTTGAAGCGGCAAGACCCCAACGTACCAGATCAAACCAGCGTTGGCCTTCTGCAGCAAGCTCAATCCTTCTTTCCTTCATAATGTTATCTATGGTAACCGCAACCGGATTTAAGCCAACCCTCGCCCTAACAGCATTAAACATGATGTAGGCTTTAGTACCGGCACCAACTGCTGCGCCACTTTTTAACAAGGCTTCGGCTTCCATCATATAGGTATCGGCCAAACGGATTTCGTACATGTTTTGGCCAAAGTTTAATTCCAGCTGACCTACAGCTGCTTTGGTTGAGGTACGGCCTGCAAATTTTTCGACAAAGTAACCAGTATTGGCGTTGGCATGTTTATAGCTTACAATACCCGCTTTTTCTAAACTGTCTAAATTGGCAACAGTAGGTTTATTTCGTGGATCGAAATGAATTAAATCGAAAAATTCTTGTGTAAACGGCATTACGCTCCAGCCCGAAACATAATCGGGAGCCTGTGCAGCAATTTTTGGCACATAGTTACGCGGGCCAACCAAAATGCCCATAACGTTACCTTCGCCGCTACCCACATTGCCCCAACCCATGTTTGAGGTGGTATTGTAGGCAAGCTCGAGTATAGATTCGGAGTTGAACTTATTGGTTACTTTCCACAAATCGGCAAAGTTAGGCAGCAATTTATAACCATAGGTACTTGCACCGGGTGCTGCCCCATTTACCAAAGCAAATTCTGATGCCGCCTGTACCCATTTCTCCTGCCATAAATAAACCTTACCCAAAACAGCATGTACTGCACCTTGCCCTAAACGCCCGGCTTCTGCTGTGGGTATGGTAGCAGGCAAAGCTCCTAATGAAGCATTTAAATCTGCTTCAATCTGTTTGTAAACATCGGCAGGTGCTGCTTGTACCACATTGTACATGTTATCCTTATCTACAGGCTCTAATAAAAGCGGCACATTTTTAAAAATACGTACCAAATCGAAGTAGAAGATAGCACGTAGCGCTTTGGCTTCTGCTATATACCTGTTTTTGGTGTTGGCATCCATGCCTATACCTTCTATTTTCTTCAACAACACATTTGCACGGTATATGCCAGTAAAGCCTTTGCCCCATAAATAACTCGGCGCACCCGAAAGTGAATTTACGGTATAGTTATTCATGGCCTGTAAATCGCCCAAATCGGAAGGCGAATCGCCCCCGGCAAAGTGATCGTCAGAGCCCGAAGCAAAAATATTTAGCTTGGTTAAATAACCCGACGACTGATTGCCCAACTGATCGTAAACAGCCACTAAACCATTAAAAGCCTGTTGTTGGTTCACGTAATAACCGCTCTCCAGAATACGATCTCTTGGGTTTACGTCCAATTGTTTTTGGCACGAAACCAATTCCTGACTTGCAACTAAAAGCGCTGCATAAAATAAAATATTCTTTTTCATCTTCTACTTAAATTAAAATGCAACATTTAAACCAACCATAAATGAGCGTGCCTGCGGATAAACACCCCTGTCTACTCCCAACACGGTACCACCGATTTCTGGATCGTAGCCGCTATAGTTGGTAATGGTCCAAAGGTTTTCGCTCATTAAATAAACACGGAGTTTCTGTGCGCCAATTTTTTGTGTAATTTTTGAAGGAAGATTATAACCAATCTGAAGGGTTTTCAATCTGAAGTAATCGCCCTTTTCAAGATATTTTTTAGAGAATTTGGTATTGTTTCCGTTCGGATCGTTTTCTACCACTCTTGGAACTGTAGTAGAAGGATTGTTAGGTGTCCAGCGATCTAAGATCGAATGCTGCCAGTTGGCATAAGTCACATCTAGACGTCTTAAGCCCTGGAAAATCATGTTACCTGCAACACCGTTTCCGAATATAACCATATCAAAACCTTTGTAGGCCAGGTTTACGGTTACACCATAGGTTAATTTAGGTAGCGGACTGCCAATGTAAGTCCTGTCCGATCCCGAAATGGTTTCATTGCCGTCTAAGTTGGCATATTTAATATCGCCTGGTTTTGCTGTTGGCTGAAGTATAGTGCCTGCCGGACCGCGGTAAGCATCAATTTCTGCCTGCGTTTGGAAAATACCCAGCATTTCGTAACCATAAAATTCGTTAAACGATCTGCCTAAACCAGTTCTGGTAAAGTTACCCATGGTTTGAAACGATTGAGCGTTATCTTCGATAAAGCTTTTGCCAGGCAATAATCTGGTTACCTTGTTTTTTAAGGTAGAAAGGTTTGCGTTAACACCCAGGTTAAACTCGCCGATCCTTTTTTTGTAACCAAGCTCAAACTCAAAACCTGTATTCTGCATATCACCCACGTTTTCTGCCGCACCACCTGCTGCACCAACATAAAGTGGTATATCTGGTGTTTGTAAAACGCCCACAGTTTTTTTCTTGTAATACTCAGCCGATAAACTGAAATCGTTAAGCAAGGTTAAATCGAAACCGATATTGGTTTGGCGGGTTTCTTCCCACTTCAAATCAGGGTTTGAAAGTGCAGCAGGACTCCATCCAATGGTGCTGATATCAGTAGTACCGAAAGAGTAGTTACGTCCGCTTTGTACCAGCGCAATGTACCTGAAATCGCCAATTGCATCGTTACCGGTTACCCCGTAACCCCCACGGATTTTTAAGAAGTTGATGACTTTATTTTCTTTCCAGAAACCTTCTTTGCTCGGTACCCAACCCAATGAGAATGAAGGGAAATAACCAAATCTGTTGTTGCTACCAAAGCGGGATGAACCGTCACGGCGGATAATACCAGTAAATAAATATTTTTCATCATAATCATAAGTAACCCTGGTAAACAACGAGTTAATGGTATGTGGTGTACCATCGCTACCATCGCTGGTTCTATCGCCGGCAATTGGCTTATAGTTCATATTGCCCTGATAAAAATCGGTTGCAATTACGTTGGCAAAGTTTACGTTAATGCCACGGTTGTTGTTATCCAGATAATAACCCTGACCTAAAATGGCAAATGCATGGTGTTTACCAATGTTTTTGGTATAACTCAGCGTATTTTCCCAGTTATAATTTAACACCGTATTTATTTCCCTGTAAAATGATGCTTTATCGTTTTTATTAGAAGATGTTAAATAAAACAATGGTGTAAAACGGTCTTCGCCGTAGAAAGCTACTTTAGTTCCAAGCGATGACCTGAATTTAAATTCGGATGTTGGCTGGATTTCGGCAAAAACGTTACCTACAATATTATGGTCCCAGGTATAATTGCCCAAACGTGTTTGCATGTAAGCCAGTGGATTACTCATTTCCTGCCCTACAACCGAAGATAAACCGTAAGGAAAACCTGTAGCCGGATCTTTTAAAACATTGGGTAAGGTATAAGGTGAAGCACCAATAATTGCTGCATTGGTTTCAATTGCAGGTGTAATTGGATCTAAGTTAATTGCCGAACTCAATGGCCCGCCAAACTCACTGTTGGTGTTACCTAAACTGCTTGATACTGCATGGCTATAACCCATGTTTTCGCCAAAGGTTAACCATTTTGCTGGTTTAAACGTAGTGTTAATCCTTACGTTGGCCCTGTTCCATTTAGAAATAGGACTGGCCACAATACCATCCTGATCGATATAACCGAAAGAAGTGTAATAATTGGCTTTGTCGTTTCCACCAGAAACACTGAATTCATGTGTTTGTCTTCTGGCATCGTTGTTAAAAATTACAGACTGCCAGTCGGTTCCTTCGCCAAATGCAGCCGGATTTGTATAAGGCGCTGCTTTACCAGCGTTTACTGCCGATTCGTTTCTGATCGTGGCATACTCAGTAGCATTTAACAGATCTAATTTTTTAGCTGGTGCCGAAGTACCATAAAAAGCATTGTAGTTGATGTTTAAACCACCTGTTTTACCTTTTTTAGTAGAAATGATAATAACGCCGTTAGCTGCACGTGCACCATAAATGGCCTGCGAAGCGGCATCTTTTAACACTTCAATGGATTCGATATCCGATTGGTTCAGGTAGCCTATACCGCCGTTATCAACAATTACCCCATCAACAACCCAAAGCGGATCGTTATTACCTGATGATGCAAATGAAGTGTAACCCCTAACCCGAACGGTTGAAGAGGTACCCGGCTGACCGTTACCACTAGCAATGGTTAAACCAGATGTTCTGCCTTGTAATGATTGCTCGATCCGGTTAATTGGCATGGTTTCCAAATCTTTGGCTTTTACACTTGAAATAGATCCCGTTACCACACTTTTCTTTTGCGTACCGTAACCTACTACAACCACCTCAGTTAAGTCTTTCGAATCGGCAGTAAGCGTTACATTAATACGGCCACCTGCTGGAACAGTTACCGTTTGCGCTGCCATACCAATTAAACTGATGGTTAACTTTGCCCCTACCGGAGCCTGAATGGTAAATACACCATTGGCATCGGTCGATGCTGCTTTTGTAGTTCCATCTAACTTAACTGTTACGCCTGGTAATGGTGAACCATTTTGCTCTGTTACCTTTCCTGTAACTGGAATGTCTTGTGCCAATAAGGCGAGCGGAAAAGCCAGGAGACAGTAAATGAAGAATACGAATGTAAATCTTCCTCTCATAGAAATTAGTTTTTAGTTAATGATATTTGGTTAGTTCATGAACACAGTCTTATTGGCTGCTGTTCATAAATCAAATCTAGAGACGTGAGGAGCAATAGCACAATTTACCACTACTACACCAACCATACACCAACCCTCAAACGGGCTAAAAAACAGAAAAAAAGGGCCTACATAAGCCCTACAACAGAATTGTAAAAAACTGTCTTACAGCTATTTAAATTTTTTAACAAAAAAAGTCAACAATTGTAACAAAAACACCGGTTTAAGGCGTTTTTTGGCGTGCTATTTCGATCAGGAACTCGTATAAATTGGTTTCGGGCTTTAGCTGAAGCTTCTTTCTTAGGCGATAACGGCCTACTTCGATAGCCTTAATGGTTACATTCATCAGCTGCGCCATTTCTTTTGAAGAAAGGTTCATAGATAAATAAGCACAGAACTT
Source organism: Pedobacter sp. KBW01 (assembly GCF_003852395.1). Classification (NCBI taxonomy): domain Bacteria; kingdom Pseudomonadati; phylum Bacteroidota; class Sphingobacteriia; order Sphingobacteriales; family Sphingobacteriaceae; genus Pedobacter; species Pedobacter sp. KBW01. Next base: position 25,119 of record NZ_QAJQ01000022.1, on the reverse strand, counting down.
CAGATCGTTCTGGCTCAGATCGTGATAAAGGTCTTTAAGCCGCGTAAAGAACTCGGTGTTTACGTGGTTAAAGTGCACGCTCATGTGATCAAGCTCCTGGTCTTTCTTTTCTACATCTTTAATCAGCCTGATCAGGTGCCTGAAACTTGGCGAGCTTTCGTTAAGATCGTGGTTTTTAATTACGGCCGATATTACTTCTTTAATTTTGGCCAGCACCTTGCCACGCTGTACCAGGTGCATGGTCATGGTCGAAAGTTCTTTGTTTTTATAATTTACATCAGCTTCGAGCTTTTCGTTCTGGAGCCTTACAATTTCTTTTTCGTTCCTATCCAGCTCCAGCTGGTGCAAGTAGCTCATTCGTTCCTGTTCCTTAATGTGTTTCTTTTTTTGCCACCTGATGATCAGTCGTAAAGCCATGACAATTAAGATCAGGTAAAAAATCCGCATCCAAATGGTATTGTACCAGGCAGGCAGTACTATAAAAGTATAGCTCACCACTTCCGATTCGTTATTTACCTCTGTACTGGCCTTAATATTAAAGGTATATTTTCCGGCAGGTAAATTGGTATAGTCTTTTTCGCTTTTAGTACCCCATGCCGACCATTCGCTGTCAAAGCCGATAAGCTGGTAACTGAATTTAATATTCTTATCGTGCTCAAAAAGTGTAGAGGCATACTCGAAATGGATCGAATTTAAACTGTAAACGTATTCGGGTATCTCGTGCAGGTCCTGCTTACCCACAATAGTGCCCTTGTTTACAAAATAGCCCCCAAAAACCACACTGTCTTTATTGCCCATTAATTTAACAGTGCCCAGCACTACATTTGGCCGGGTTATATTCTGAATGTATTTTTGGTAGTTGATGTGATAAGCCCCTTTATTAGCCCCAATAAATATGTTTTTGCTATCGGGTGTATATATCGATTCGAAACCACCAACCACTTTGCCATTTAGCTCGGGTAAGTATAAAATACTGAAGGCATTTTTGCCCTGGGGCCTGTGAAAATCGATTACCCCTACCTTTTTGTTGGTAACAAACCAGATATTGCCGTCGTTATCTTCTTTGAGGTATTGAATGGGAATTCCATTTAGTGCCGAACCTAACAACTTAAACCGGATAAACTTTTTACTTGCAGCATTGTATTCAAAAATACCGCTGGTGGTTGCAATTACTACCCTGTTTTTAATGTGGAACACGTAATTATAGAGCTTTGTAGGCAATCCATCCCGATCGGAGAATAACATAGTACGCAGGATGCTTTTATGATCGGACTTTAGTTCTATTTTATACACGCCATGATAAGGGTGCGAAGCCCAGATCTGATCGGGATTATTATTATCGGCAACAATAAAGCGCAGGGTTTCGTTAATTCCAGCAATTTTACCACCACTAACAAAGCGGTTTCCATTATAGGTTATTTCCTGCAACCCAGCGTAGGTACCGGCTATAACTTCTTTGCTCGGATAAACATTATCCATGGTTTGGTACATCCAGGTGCCAATCAGGCTGTAAAGCGGGGTCGCGATATTATCTTTTACCAACAGGGTACCGTCTTCATGTGCCATTAGCAGCTGGTTGTTAATTTCATCCAGCCCCCACACCTGCCCTTTGCTGTTCTTTACTTCCTCAAAATTGGCCGGCGAATAGCTTAAATCGGGCATAGCCGTATTAATTTTTGCCCTGTACAAACCATTAGAGGTACCAATGTATATAGACTGATCATATTTACGAAAAGCGTAACTGGTAATTTGCTTATTGCGGTCGGGGAAAATGCTTTTAACGGCACTGTTTATGGCTACATAGGCAATTCCATCATCGAGGGCCAGCCACATGTTCTTATCCTTATCGAGCAGTATTCCCCTTACATTATTGTTTTGTAAGCCTTCTTTATAATTGTACTTCTGCACTAGGTTGCCCTGCTTGTTCATGATGTACACCCCGCCAGAAGTGGTGGCCACACCATATAAATCGGGACTGATTTGAGTGGTAAAATAAATCCGTTCGTTTAAAAAAACCTGATCTAAACTGGTTTTTAAAGGCTTTAACTGATGGTTAACCACAAGAAAGAATCCCTTTTTTAACATCGAAACCAATAAAGTATCGCCACCATAAGGCAGCACCGCTGTAATACCCGAGCGGTTTAAAGCACTGTCTACACAAAATGGCTTCCACATCTCATGGTCGTAAATCATCAGTCCCGAATCAGAAGATTGCGAAAAAACCTTGCCTCTTGCAGCGCCCATAAATAGCCAGGTGGTATTGGTTTTATAGCTTTTAATTACCCCGTCTTTATAATGCAAAATAGCATGTATCGACCTAAAAAACACTTCATCGCGAACGATAGAAACGCCCCAGATATCGGCCAGTTTCCGCATGTTTTCTGGCAACAGGTTTAGCAGCGAAGTATATTTTAAAACACCTTGTGCATTGGGATAGAAATAACCAAATTCATCCTGACCGCCTACATAAATGCGGTTTTTAGAATCAATGCCCACCGAACGGACCGAAGTAAAGTTGGGTAACCTGAACAGGTTCCAATAGCGGCCGTTAAAAGTAAGTAAGCCCTCGTTGTTACCAAAATAGAGTATCCCGTTTTTATCTTGCTCTACATCCCAGTTCTGAATACCGCCATTGTACTGCTCGTTATTGTAATTTACTACCTGCGGAATGCCCAATAATACCTGGGTTCGGGCACAATAAGCAATTAGCAAGAATAATATAGCTAGTAGAGGTTTCTTCATTTAGGTTAGGGGACGGTTAAAACGCAATAATAAATATATAATTTTAATTCCGGTTAGCCGTGTTTAGATTTCGACCTCAGATTGCCTGCTTGCGCGCATACTATTGGTCGGGATTTTTAATTCCGGCCAGAGACATGTCACCTAAGTCCATTTCCGCTTGCGCGCGTTTCTAACGCGTGAAGAAATAGCTTAACGATTTATCGTACCAATCATTTTTTACCCCCCCTCAGACACCTAAGAACACCCAAGTTTTCTGCTTTAGTCTTTTTGCTTTAAGCTTTCAGTTTAGTCTTTCAACAAGTGTGGCTTAACAGCTTTTTTCCAGATCGCGTAACCGGCGGCATTCATGTGCAGCATATCGCCAACAAACAGTTCGGGACGCAACTGGCCATTTTTGGTGAGCATTAATGGGTATATGTTAACAAATTTGGTATTGGCTTCGCCAGCAAAAAACTTTTGGATTAAAGCGTTTGAGGCTACAGCTTTCTCTTTAAATTTATCGCGACTGGGACTGGGTTTAATCGAAATATATACAATAGGTACTGTTGGCAATTTTGCCCTGATGGCTTTGTATAGGTTAATGGTTCGGTTCAATACCGTATCGGGTGTTACAGCATCGTTAGGCAGGTCGTTTTCGCCTACATAAAGCACGATTTGTTTAGGTTGATACGGAAAAACAACATCGTTTAAATAATAGGTGATGTCGTTAATTACTGCGCCTCCAATTCCGCGGTTTAAGGCATTGTATTTAGCAAAAAGCTGAGTACAATCGTCCCATTTGCGTATGGATGAGCTTCCTACAAAAAGTACGGGGTTTACAGGTGGCTTATACATTTGATCGTACTTTTTAATCACCTGAACATCATCCCAGAAATTGGGTTTGTTTTGGGCAAAGGCTGTTAGGGTTAAAAAAGAGAGGCAAAGCAGAACGAAGGATAATCTTTTCATATTATTTTGTATTAAACCGGGCACAATATAGCATTATACCGGTGGCGGTGGTTAAATCAAACAAATTTATTACGGCTGTTTTATTGGGGTTGCTACGGATACAGGGATTAGACACGGAAAGAACAGAGAAAAGCACAGAGGGTACAAAGTATAATAGATATAAGGGCGCAAAAATCATCCGTGTTACACCGTGCACCTGTGTCTGTTTTAACCGCAAAGTACGCTCCGTGTCACAGCCTCATTAAAACCCGCTGATAAAGCGGCAATATGCGCTAGTTTTTGTGGAGTAGAGTGCTCATTGTAAAGCTCAGTTTCGGCCATTGGCAAAACTTTAATTTCCTTTGCATTACCGCCATCTGGCCCGCCTGTTAAATCGGCTACAATCTGCCCTACCAAAAGCAAATCGGTTTGTTCTGCCTTGTGGTTAAGCGAAAGGTATATTGAGGTAATGATGGCATTGATCTGGTAAATGGTAGATTGGACACCATAAAGTCCGTTAAAATCGATGTGTTTCTGCATGGGCTCCTGCCGGGCCGATTCGATCGCCTCGCTCAATGCCGACAAGCTCAGATTCGCATTTTTACGAGCCATACGCGACTGATTTTCATCGCGTTCGGCCCTGTTTTGAATGGCTACCTGCAAATAATTACGACTGGCCTGCGATGCGTTGACAATTTTAGCCTTCAGCTGACGGCCATCCCATATCGGAAACAGGTAAGTGGCAAAAATGGCAATTACACAGCCCATCAGCGTAAACATAATGCGATCATGTACAATATGATCGAAATGCCCCTGATAACTACCCAGTGTTAAAATTACTGCAGGGGTAATAAACAGTACGCTAATGGTGTAGTTTAGACGGTTAAAAGCATAAAAGCCGAGTAAAAAGATTACCGAAAAAGATAGCAGCACCACCGGGCTTTTAACCAGATAAACCAAAACCAGGCCAATAGCCACCCCTCCAAGGCTTCCTTTTAAACGTTGCAGGTTGCGTTTCCAGGTAATCGAAAACTTGGGCCTTGCCACAATCACCAGCGTTAAAAACAGCCAGTAACTATATTTGCTGGGTTCGAGCTGCCAGATCAATAAAAAGCCAAAAAGGAAACAGATGGCCAGCCGCAGCGAAAACCTGAATATCGGCGATTTTAAGGTAAGATGTTCTTTAACCGAAAAGCGGTCGCCGGTAATAAACAAGGGGTATGCAATGGTATCGCTCAGTTCCTGCAGGTGTTTTTGGGGCATGCGCTCATTACCTCGTATCATTTCGATAATGCGTACAATATCGTTCATGTTGGCCATTACTTTGAGTACAATGAGTCGCTGGGTTTCGTTTAAACGTTCCAGCTCCTGTAACAGCAGTACCCGGTTTTGGTGGTAGGCCATATTGGTGGCTACCTCGCCTTTGTAAGCTTTGGCCGAGCGCACATGTCGCCCCAGTTGCTCCAGTTCTTTGGCTAAAAGTTCAATTAGTGTGGCAATCAGTTGCAGGCTTTGGCCCCCATCGAGGGTTTTGCGTACCAGGCCATAATCGTAATGCACTGCATTTAACTGCTCGTATAAATCGATCAGCAAACGGGCCCTTTCTAACAGCAACTGCCCTTTTGCATTATTGGGGTTCATGGCATACTTATCGGTAAGCAGCAAATTGCGAATCAGCTCGTGTTTCTGGTTTACCATAATGTGCAGCTTAATGGCTTCTTTTTGTTGCAAATCGAGCGGTACGTTTACATCGTAATTTTTAGCTTTAATATGCAGAAACTCGGCACTGCTCATTAAGCATTCGAAAATGGCGTGGTGCAACGAGCGGTAAGGCCTGATGAGGATCTGGATTAAACTGATTACATAATACCAAACCCCACCTATTAAAATGCAGGTACTAAAATACAGTGGACGGGCGGGTTGTAAGCCCATGGTAAAGGTGCACACAATTAAAGCCATAGTACCAATTAACGCCAGTTTCTGCCCGTAAACAGCAAACATCGAAAAGCTAAAGGCCGCCAGCACCACCACAGTAGCACTGAGATACACCCGATCCAATACCGACGATACTACCAGCGTGGTTAAAAAGAATACCGAAATACTCCACAATGCGGTTTTGAGTTTGTTTAAACGGTTATCGGGTAAATCAGTCAGGCTAATAAGCAAAGCCCCTACCCCAATCCCCTTTGCGGCATCGGGATTACCCAGATAAAAAAACAGGATAATGGGCAACACAACTGTAATGGTGGTGCGCAGTGCATCAGAAAAATATTCGCCCAAAAAGAAATATGTAATGGTAGAGCCGATACTGTTTTTGCCCATGTATTAATGTAATGAATGCTGATAAAGTTATAAACACTACAAAGGTACAGATTTATAATGCATGCATATTAAATTGTGCCATAAAACCAGATACTGATTCGTTCTTTGGACTTTTGCAAAATTCAGATCTAGTGAAAAGGTTAACTGTTTAAATTGGTTAAGCGGTTAACTGTAAAAGGCAAGCTGTTAAGTCTGCGTTCGCACAGATTATCGCAAACCTTTCTCTGCGTACTCCGCGTCTTTTTCTCTGTGTGCTTTGCGGTTAAAAATGATACAGGCACAACTCAACCCCAAAGCTCCTCTTCTTCATTATTTAGTGAAAGGCGATCTAAGACAAGCATATCATTCCATGGGCAAAATCCGGGCATAGAGCAATTCAAAAAGCTGCTAAATCAAAAAAAATTTTCATATGAATGAGGCTTTGAACGGAATTCTCTTAAATTCCCTTGTTCATAATGGGAGCCATGCCAATTATGATAACTTAGTACAACTTAAGCTTGATCAGATTAATGTTAATCTCTCTCCTAAAGAAACATATGATGAATACCCCCTTTGAACAAGCCAAACTGGCCTTTGATAAACTTTGTGCCTTATATAACCTACCTAAAATACCCGAAGATTTGGCACAGTTTGAAGCTTATTATGAACATAAGGGAATTGATGCACCCACTCAGTATATGAGGAGGCTGCATTGTTAAAATTTCTCGAACCACATGACGACCCCAGAGGGGGTAATATTGCTTGCCGTTTTCCATATAAAAAATGATATTGGTGTTGGTTTGAAGGATGTTTTTATACAAGCGTTTGGTAAGTTACCCGCAATACCAAGATTAGGAATAAAAGGCGAAGGACTTGATACCGAGATTATTTTTATAAAAGACAATGAAAACTGGTTTGATTTAGGCTTTAAGGTAATGATGCAGTTAAGTTAAGCATATACTTTAACCGTCAGAAACACGGAAAATATTGCTCAAACTACCATCAATGCTCGAGTTTAGGTGAGACATTAAGTTAAACTAATTCATGCCCGCTCTTCAAAGAGAATTTAAACCATATTGATGTATTAAGCTTACATGTGCTGAAATGCCTTATATGCCCCCCTGACTTCGAACTAAAAAATATACCCATTAAATGGTATTGATGCTGAGTAGGGTGTTTGGGAAATTTGCCTGCAATAAACAAACAATTTAGGGCATGAAAATAAACAAACTCCTGCTAATGGCACCAGTGCTTGTGCTATTGGCAACAGCCTCGGGTATAGTGGCGCAGGTAAAGAAACCGGCAGCCAAAGCAGCTGTTCCGGCTAAAACCAAATACGGGGCTTTAGCGATCGACCGGTCAAATGGTTTTTATTATGGCTTTTCATTCGATCAGCCAAACCTTGCCGAAGCCGAAAAAAGAGCTGTTCATGAATGTAACAAACGTGGCGGAGCTTGCAGTATTGTACTTACTTACTCGGGCACGGGTTGTGCAGCTTACCGCACCATAAATGGTAATGTAGGTACAGCATTTGGCTGGGGCATAGCAAAAACCAAAGAAGAAGCTGATGCAATAGCAATTAAAGAGTGCTTAAAAAGAAGCGGCGGCATTCAACCCAATAACTTTGTGTGGAGTTGTAATGCGGCACAAGCTGCTCCGTTAAAAGAAATATACAATGCCTCGCCCGAAATTACTGGTCCGGTAAAAATTGGTAACCAGGTGTGGACAAGCACCAACTTAAATGTGAGCACCTACAGAAATGGCGAGCAGATTTATTATGCGGCCAACCAGAAAGAATGGGAAAAAGTAAGCAGGGAAAAAATTCCGGCTTACTGTTACCTTAATTTCGACAGCAGCAATGATAAGAAATATGGAAAGCTTTACAACTTTTATGCAGTTACCGATCGTCGCGGTTTAGCACCGGCGGGCTGGCATGTACCTACCAGTAATGAATTCGTAACGCTTATTTCGGCCCTGGGCGGCGAAAAGGTAGCAGGTAAAAAAATGCGTGGTACTAAAGGCTGGGACATACAAGATTCGTACAAGTTTGCACATGGCAATGGTGATAACTCATCAGGCCTTAATTTACTAACCAACGGAAGTGCCGGCGGCGATGAATATGGCGGTGGCCAATCTTTCAAATACGGCATATGGTTAAGTTACTGGTGGTCGGCCAGTACCAAATCAATTGGCGACAGCTTTGCCTATTACCTTGATTTTAACAAATACAGCGAACCGCGTGTAACCGATTACAGCAAAACCACTGGCTGTGCTGTAAGGCTGGTAAAAGATTAATTGCCCGTATCGCAATAATGCTCAGATTTCGTAACCATAAAGGGTAGAAATCGCCTAATCAACCGGAAATCTTTGAAGATTTCCGGTTGATTTTGTTTAGGGGGATGACCAAATCAAACACCAGTGATTAATTTACCAGGTAAGGCATTGAAGCAAATAGAAGTTGATATGCGGCTTGCCTTATGCCCTTTATCGTCATGGTTTGTAACGAGGACGACCAGGAACAGCGATTTTATCGCTCGCTAATTCCTAATCATTCTTCCGGTAATGCCACAATTAATTATACCGGGCTTTACCACAAACCATTTCGCAAAAATCACCTAAAATCTGCGGGAGAATTTACGGCCTAAATAGTTAACTTTATACTCCAACGCTCATCCATGACAGACGAACAGGTAACAATACTTATTGAAGAAGAATTTAAGGAAAAAACGTTTGCTGTAACCGAACAGTACCTCGAAATCCATCAGCCTATCTATCTCGACAATAAGCTAAAAATTGAAAGAATTGACCGCGATCGCAGCGACAATATCATTGTAGCTTACTTGCCCATACTAAACGAAAGGTTCTATTTCGCAGTGTACCTGAATGGTAAATCGGGCGAAATCATCAATATCGAAACAGAGCCCTACCATTGCGTGTATTTTTTCGTTACTTCAGAAAAACTGACAGCCGCAGAGCTTAAATCAATGACCACCCTGGCAATTTCTACAAGTTGGAATAAAGGCGATTTAAAGCCCAATGGTCGATCAACTTACCAAGTTAGTGCATTGAAAATAATGCCCAACACTGAACCTGATGAATTTGAAGATAAACTGGATAACTTGTTAACCTGTTTAGAAAAAGACAAAGCAGGCATTACAGAACTGGTAAGCAAAGCGAAGGGCTATATTCAGGTTGCCATGGATATCCACAACGGAAACGGATTAATTGGTGGGCCGCATCTCGATAAAAAAAGTATAGCCAGAATGAGTGACTTAGGCCTATCGATAGATTTCGATCTGTATGTTGGTGGCAAGAGTTTCAAATAAAATATTAGCTTCCATATTTTTTACACAGAATAAAATTTAATATGAGTTGGGACATTGTAATATTTAATTCAAAGCAAAAAATAAATGCCATTGAAGAAGTAGACGAAGCATTACTTGTGGACATAGATTTTAATGCAATGCTAGAGCAGCATTTTAATAACATTACCCGAGACAAAAACCACCGGACAATAAAAGGAGAGAACTATATTATAGATTACTTTACTCACGAAGAACCAGTCAGCAATACAATTTTTCATCTCTATGGTGAACCTGCATTATTTGAATTAATAGGTGTCGCTAAAATTTACAATTGGCAAATATTCGATACAAGCCTTGGAGAAATGCTTGATCTTGAGCATCCGGAAAAGAATGGATATAATGATTTTCAAAATTATTTAAAGAAAATAGTAGACAGTGAAGAAAAGGATTCTTAATAACGTAAGAAACAAGGTTTAAAATAAGTTATGAATATCAATCGGGGAGAATCTTTTTACGACTAAAGGTTATTTGGAAGGATAGTGATATGTTTCAACTAGCGGTTACAGCAACAAATGGAAGATATGGTGGTACAACGGAGGTTTATGATACATCAGCTTCACTTTCGAGCTTTGCAAGATCGCTACTGCATTACCCTACAGATAAAAAAACATTATCACACGAGGCAGGACAAAAAGAATCTTATGCTTACTTTGGTATGAGATTTTATTCGATAGGCAAGACAGGCCTTGTTGGGGTCGAGGTGCATCTGGAAGAATATGTTGCTACTGAGTACCGGGCAGAAGAAAAGGATAAAGTAAAGCTCGAGATTTTAATAGAACCAGCTGCAATTGATAATTTTCAAAAGGGAATTAATCCAACTCGCAATAAGTGAAAACGGTATGGCTACCCTTAATGGCAATAACCATGTGATGCAATAACGCTGCAAATTTTACCTTTTAAACCATGATTGAAGTACCTAAGGCTCCCGTAAAACTGACAACTTACCCAAAAGAAATACAATTTATATCCAGCTGGCGCAAATACCAGCAACGCATACTCGATCATTTAGACGAACATATTGCCGACAGGCATTTGCATATCATAGCCCCACCCGGATCAGGAAAAACTATTTTGGGACTCGAAGTAGCCATCAGGTTAAACAAACCAACCTTAATTCTTGCGCCTACCATTGCTATCCGCAACCAATGGATACAACGTTTCTGTGAACTTTTTCTCCAGGTAAACACCATTCCAGACTGGATTTCGAACGACATCAGAAACCCTAAATTTATGACTGTAGTAACCTACCAGGGATTGCATGCAGCCTGCAACAATCTACAGGAGGACGATAGCGAAACTGAAGAGGAAGAAAATATTTCCCAAACCATAAAATCTTCTAATCCCAATCTGGATAATATTGTAAACAATTTAAAATTACAGCGGGTAAAAACTATTGTAGTTGATGAAGCCCATCACTTAAAAAATGAATGGTGGCAAAACCTAACACAAGTAAAAGAGAAGCTGAAACCGGTTATTATCGGCCTAACAGCAACACCTCCGTATGATGTTAGCCCAAACGAATGGCAACGTTACATAGCATTTAACGGATCGGTTGATGCTGAAATATCGGTACCTGAACTTATTATAGAAGGCGATCTATGCCCTCATCAGGACTACGTTTATTTCACCTTCCCAACCGCAGCTGAAAACGAAAAAATAAGCGCATTCAGAGCGCACATTGAGCAACTCTTTCTGGAGCTCAAAACGGATAAGGTATTAATAAACGCAATTGAAAATCATCCGGTATGGATAAATCCTACTGAACACCTGGAATGGATTTACACCAACTTAGCCTGTTATTCGGCCTGCTTAATTTTTCTTCACGCCAATAACAGGGAAGTAAACCAGCTGCATATTGAAGTAATCGGCGATCAAAAACTGAAAATCCCAACGTTAGATTATAATTGGATGGAAACCCTTCTTGATTTCTATTTATATCAGGAGAAAATACATTTTAAACTTTTTGATGAGCACCGCAAACAGCTGGAAACCAAACTTAAACGTTGTGGAGCCATGGAGAAAAGACAAATCAACTTTAGCAACAATAAAGTGGTAAGCCATTCGCTCACTTCGAGCTTAAGCAAGTTAAACGGTATTGCTGCCATTGTTGATTTTGAATTTAATCAACTGGGGCATGATTTAAGAATGGTTATCTTATCCGATTATATCCGCAAAGAATTTTACCCGAATACCTCAGAGAATAAACTCGAACTGACCAAAATCGGCGTAATTCCAATTTTTGAAAAACTGCGCCGTCAAAATACCATGGGCAGAAAAATTGGAGTGCTTACAGGGTCGATGGTCATTATTCCGGCTTCTGCCTGCCATGTATTTGAAGAAAAGGCCCGGGAACGCGGTATTGCACAAATCAGTTCTACTCCTGTAGCTTTCGATCCAAACTATCACATTATTTATCAGACTGAGCAAATCAAAAATGATTTGATTTATATTGTAACCGAAATTTTTCAGCAAGGGGAAATTGAAATTTTAATCGGAACCAAATCTTTACTGGGCGAAGGCTGGGATGCGCCAGCTATCAATGCTTTAATACTTGCCAGTTTTGTCGGCTCTTTTGTTTCTTCTAATCAAATGCGTGGCAGAGCCATAAGAACACAGCATGGTAATACCGGTAAAACGGGTAATATCTGGCATCTGGCTACAATCGACCCCACATCTGTAACAGGTGGCAATGATTTTGACTTGTTAAAGAGGCGTTTCAGAAGCTTTGTAGGTATCTCGTTTAAAAAGGAGCCTGGAATTGAAAATGGTATAAACCGTTTAAATTTACCAGAAAACATTATTGAGGAGGCAGAAGCTTTAAAAAAGAACAGCGAAATGTTTGCTTTTGCCGCAGATCGCGTAAGCCTGAAACAGCGATGGCAAGCCGCACTCAGCGAGGGCACAAATTTGGTTGAGGAAATTAAAATTCCTTTCCGCGAAGAGCAGCCTTACCAAGAAGTTAAAGCCATGTACCTCAAGAAAACAATTGCAAATTTGCTGGCAACACTTGGTTCGGGGCTACTGGGTTTTGGTTTCGAAAGCCTCGAAATCCTCGCCCAAAGCGGGAGACATATCAAATCGACAGATCAACTCTATTTCATCCTCGGGATTATCGGCACATTCGGAATACTCATTTTCGGCAGGCTAACCTTCAAAACCTTAAGGCTTTATTTAAAATACCGGGATATTTCAAAAGATATCCAACAAATTGGAGAAGCATTGTTAGCTGGCTTATTAAAAACCGGAATTATCCAAACCGATATTTCGAAAATATATGTTCAAAGCACGGTAGATGAACATGGAGCCATTTTTTGCCATTTGGAAGGTGCATCAACCTTTGAAAAATCGACTTTTATAAACGCACTGCAAGAAATAATTGCGCCAATCGATAATCCACGTTATGTGATCATCAGGAAAAACATATTTATGCTTTTTGCAAAACAAAAAGATTACCATGCCGTACCAGAACTGATTGCAAGAAATAAAAACCTGGCCGAATACTTTAAGCAACAATGGGAGAAACACGTAGGTTCTTGCGATCTGATATTTACCAGAACGCTGGAAGGCCGAAAAATGCTTTTAAAATCAAGAATAAAATCTTTATCAGCACAGTTCCAAAACAAGGTAGAACATGTAAATAAATGGAGATAATGATTAATGAATTATTTATTCTCCTAAAATAGAGCCAATGATGCCCTCCATCGTCATCGTTTGTAACGACCGGAAAGAGCGATTTTATCGCAGGTTTCTCTATTTCGATTACTTATTTAATGGAGAGACCCTGAAATAAATTCAAGGTGACGATTGAAAAAGGGTTCAACCCTGGATTTTCACCGCCATGCATAAGCACCCAGCCTTCGGACCTCCGACTCCCGACTTCGGACTAAGTTCACTCTGTTAACTTCTTCTTAATCCCTTCAGTTAGCTTTTTAATTTGCATGTATCCTGCCAAAGAGCTATTTCTTTTATCGAAACTGATGCTCAACGAACCTTTTTGTGCTTTCAGGTTAAACTTATCGCTGCCGTTTAAATTAACAAACAAATCGATATGCTGATCTAGTGGAAGTTCATTATCCAGGGCACTATCGAGGTATTTCTCCAGCTTAGCTGTTTTATTTTCGGCGTATTTGGCTTCAAACTTAAAATTAGTGTCATTATCCGTGGTACTAAGGGATAAGTGACCACCGCTATTGCGACAGCCAAAGGTTAAAGCAGCAAATAAGATTGCGATGAGGTGTAGTTTATATTTCATAGTTGTATCGGTATTTGGTTAATTGTTGAAATTGGTTAATTGTAGTGCGCGTGTTTTTCATACCCCTGCCCCTTCAAAGGGGGACAAGATCCCGGATAATAAGTTCCCGATTATCGACTCAAGACTGGTGACTCAGGACTCCAAGCTCTGAACTCCAAACTTCCCTACTCTCCTGCCCGGCCTTTAATATCATCCGTAGCGGTATTTCTCGATCGGGCAGATTTTACATTCTGGTTTCCGAAGTTATAACTGATACTGAAATTGGCCCTACGACTGGTGTAGCGGTTCACCACTTGCATGTTAATGTTCTGGTAAACCAACTTACCTTCCCAATGGTTGGTGAGCAGGATATCATCCATGTTTAAGCGCAGTTTCAGCTTTTTATCCATTAATGTTTTTTGTATCCCTGCATTTAGAGCGCCTTGATAAATGGTAGTTTGCTCTACTCCGCTTACCCTTGGCGAGTTAAGCCAGGCGCTAATTTCGAGACTAAAATTCTGTGGCAGTGTAAAAGAGTTGGAAGTATATAAGTTTACTGCAGCTTTGCCGGCGCTGAAGGCTGCACCTTCGATATTACCATCATTAAACTTGCTGTAATAAACACTTATATTGTTTTGTATGTTCCACCATTTGGCTACCTTAACCGGCACATACAAATCGGCCGAATAGTTTTGTGAGCGGCCCAGGTTCTGACGAATTACGCTAATTACCCGGGTAGCATCATCTTGCTTACTAATTTGCGTAATCATATCGCGGGTATCCGAATAGTTTAAAGAGAACGAAATCTCTTTGTAACTGTAGCTAATCTGGTAGCTATTGGTAAACTGTGGTTTCAGGTAAGGGTTTCCCTGATCAACCGCTAGTGGATCCATATAAAAAACAAAAGGGTTTAGCTGCTGGTAATTTGGCCGGTCTACCCTACGCCCGTAAGAATACCTGATATTGTGGTTTTCGCTAATCTTTTGGTTTACAAATACCGTTGGAAATAAAGAGAGGTAATTGCGTTCAACCGATTTATTATCGGTAACCGAGGTACCGTTAGAGTGGGTATGCTCGGCCCGTAAACCCAGCTGCATTTGCCACAATTTCCACTCTTTAGAGAAACTGCCATAAACCGCATTAATATTTTCTTTGTACACAAAGTTGTTCGATTTGCCCAGGTCGTTCTGCCATATCCCCGCAATCAGCTGCTCTGAAATGAAGTCGTTATTGGTGATTACATAACTACTTTTTAAGCCTGTTTCTAACTTCGTAGTTTTAGAAAGTGGCAAAGTAAAATCTGTTTTGGCTGCATATACTTTAATTTCAGCATCGGTATTGTTGCGTAAGCTGGTTTGGTTGGTTGGGTTGCCGCCTGAATTTAAGTAATTGGCTAAAAAATTCTCGTCCTTTTTATTGCTGAAGCCCGAAAAATCGATGTCGAAAGTTAAGCTCTTACCTTTCTTATCAAAATCGTGCTTAATGTTAAAGTTAGCGGTTAAGTTGCCCACGGGCGAGCTCGAATTGGCATCCTGTAAAATATAACTCTGACTGGCAGCACCGTTTTGCATAGCATTAATATCGGTATTGCTAAAATTGGTCAGCTTTGTGTTTACAGTATTGGCATCGAGCATTACACCAAATACTGTTTTTTCTGAAGCATAATAGTCGGCCCCTATTTTCCCCTGAAAACCAACGCCCTTATTTTTACGGTCGAAATTCTGGGTTAAAGCACTTGCCAATCCGTTTGATAAGGTGGTACGGGTTAAAAAGGTGTTGTTAAACTGCGCTTTCCGTGCTACTGCACCATTACCAAAAATATTCCATTTACCTTGCCTGTGGTTTAAATTCAGGTTTACACCGGCACGGAACAAATCACTGGGCGAATCGGGCATAATACCCTGCCCGGTATTAAAAGAAACCGTTCCATTGGTGCCATAGGCCTTATTTCTTTTTAGCCTAATGTTAATAATACCCGCATTTCCGGCCGCGTCGTACTTAGCCGAAGGGTTGGTAATCAGTTCTATCGTACCAATCTGGTCGCTGCTCATGTTGCTCAACAAGGTGGTAATATCAGCCCCCGAAAGGAAATTGGTTTTGCCATCAATCATCACCACTACACCGCTCTTGTTGTTCAGTTTAATCTGGTCGCTGTTCCGGTCGATTTGTACACCCGGTGCTTTTTCTAAAACTTCTAAAGCCGTACTTCCGGTAGCGGTAAGGCTATTTTCTACATTTAAAACTGTTTTATCGATTTGGTGCTCAATAAATGGCTTACGCCCCTGCACACTTACCTCTTTAAGTTGTTTGCTTACACTTTCCATCGCAATGGCCGGTAATTGTAAATCTTCTTTAAGCAAAAAACGATCTGTTTTTTTGTTTTTAAAACCCACAATTGATATTGATAACAGGTATTCGCCCTCCTTTAGCCCGGCAATCCTAAATTCACCGTCAATATTAGTCGATACACTTTTTGCCAAAGCGGTATCCGGATATTTCAGCACCCGAACCACAGCAAACGACACCGGAACGGTCTTTTCATCAACAACCTTACCTGAAACTGTATTTAATTTTTGGGCAAAAGAAACCCCACATGCCAGCAGGCATGCAATTAGCGTAAATAATGTTTTCATGGTTTTTTCTTTTTAGGTATGTTCGTCATTTCGATGCGATAGCTATCGTATCGAAATGACGAACTCTTTAAGTAATGTAACTATTGTTCTGTTTCGATACCCAACTGTTCTTTAACTTCCTTCATCCTGTTCGATACAGAATCCTGGTAAATGGTATCTGTAGTCCTATCCTTGAGCTGTAATTTTAAATCATGTAATTCTTCTTCCAGTTTTTGCTTTTTAATTGCTTCTTCTTTTAATTCAGCAACGCATTTCAAACCATCATCGGTCATTACCCAAACACTATAATTGTTATGGTCGTTTTCGGTATTGTTACAGCCCCAGGTCCAATAATTGTTAATGTAGCGGTACGAATCTTCTTTCAAAATTAACCTGGTACCTACAGGCACTTCGAGTATTAACCGTACTTCCTGGTTGCGCCAAATGGTTCCTTTTCTCAATTGAAACCTCGGACTAAAAACTAAGGCAGAATCTTTCAACTCGTAAGCATAACTGATGTTCTGGGCATTCTGCAATGCGTTAGAAAAGGTTTTGCCTTGCGATTCATATTTCTGTGTTAAGCGCGAAACACCAGTTTCGCTCTTGTTGATTTCGATACGAATGTGATTTGGCGAAACAAATGGCCCGTCTTCTAAATCTTCAACTACAACCTGGTGCCTGTTATTGGCATCAAGGTGGTAAGCAATGCTATCTTCTTTACTAAAATACTTGCTTTTATCAATATCGATTACATAGGCACCATAGGTTTTCAAATCAACGGTCTGTGTTAATTCTGCATGCTGTTTAAATTCTGATGATATTTTTGCGGCCTGGTACCCTGTAATCGCCACGCCTACCAACCAGATAATTAACAAGGCAAAAGAAAGTGTTTTATTAATAGCCTGTTTGTTAAAGGCCACCCTGATAGAGAAAAGCACCAAAGCTAAAATCGGAATAAACAACACAATAAAAGCACCAAATAAAATTATCCCACGGTTGCCGTCATTTACAATCGAGAATGGGAAATATTCATAAATGCTCGAATCCCAAAAGCCCTGAAAAGCGGCAGTGGTAACAATTAGCGTTAGCAGTAAAAAAGCACCGAAAACCACAATAAAACCTGCAATTACTTTAAAAATCACTTTGCCGGTGCCCGATATAAAACGGCCAAGCCACTCAAAAAACTCACCGATAAAAATACCGAAGCGGGCAAATAAGGGTTGTGCATGTTTGTTAACTTCGCTTAAACGCTCCTTAACCGCCTGCAGCTCTTCATCCAGGTTCTTTTGAAAACCCTGCAGGTTGGCCGGCTCACCTTTCATCTCCATTCTTTCAATGCGCGATTTCGCCTTCGGCATAATAATCCAAAGCAACGCATACACCAACAATCCCGTACCACCCAGAAAAACCGTTAAAATTGTTGCTAACCTAATCCATTTTGCATCGGCATTAACATAATGTGCAATACCGGCACATACCCCTGCAATAACCCGCTCATCCATATCGCGGTATAATTTCTTCTCTGCATACTGATATTCATAAGCACTTTGCGCAACAGGTTCTTCGTCGCCTTCGGCCGTGTTATCAAAATCCTGTACCCTGCCCATCTGTGCAATAACCGAATTTACATTGGCTGCATCAACAACCTGCTTTTTCTGCTCTTCCAGTTGCTCGGTTAACAGTTCGGCAATGCGGTTTTCAATATCTGTTACAATTTCCAGATCGTCGGCATGGTTGGCGAAATACTGCTTCACTTCGTTCAAATACGCCTTTAAGAGTTCGTAGGCACTTTCTTCAATGTGAATAATCGTGTTCCCTATATTTATGATGATGGTCTTTTCCATTTCCTTGTTACTAATGATTATGAATTGGCTCCTTGTTGCGAAACACCTACAGCATAAGCCAGCTCCTGCCAGGTTTGATCTAATTGCGATAAAATGCCTTTGCCTACTTCGGTTAGGGTATAATATTTACGGGGCGGGCCTGAGGTAGATTCTACCCAGTTGTAGCTTAACAAACCATTGTTTTTAAGCCTGGTTAATAATGGATATAATGTGCCCTCAACCACCAATAGTTTTGCCGACCTTAATTCAGCAATAATATCAGAGGCATAAATCTCGCCTCTCGAGATGATTGATAAAACACAGTATTCCAGAATTCCCTTCCGCATTTGTGTTTGCGTATTTTCTGCTATCATAATACAAAGATATATGTTTTATAAACTACCATGCAATACATAGTACTAAATAAAACCTAAACATACTCACAAATATCTGATTATTAGATAATTAATTTTTAATAAATTTTTTGAGATTCAAGAAAAAATCTGAAAAAGATGTAGATTTAGATTATTTTTAGCAAAGCAAGACCAGTAATTCTTCGGTTTCAACAGTCCTGCTATTGCCCATAGTCCCGATTTTTTTTGAAGAAAAAAGCCGGAAGCTATATGCCGCCATCGGGTTTAGTTTGCAGGTCCGGTTGGGCTTGGGTTACAGGTTAGTTAACCAATTTAAACAGTTTGAACAGTTAAACTATATAAATACTATAGAATTAATATATTTTAATAATTTTGCAGCGTCTTAACTTATTTTCATGAAAAAGTCTATTGCCAGCATTGTTGCTGAAGCAAACCAAAGCGGCGAAGGCACGCTTAAAAGAACATTGGGTCCTGTTAACCTCATTTTAATCGGTGTGGGTTTAACCCTCGGTGCCGGTTTATTTTCCATTACCGGTTTAGCGGCCGCCAACCACTCAGGTCCAGCAGTTACCTTATCGTTCGTAATTGCAGCATTAGGTTGTGGTTTTGCGGCGTTGTGTTATGCTGAGTTCGCCTCTATGATTCCCGTTGCGGGCAGTGCTTATACCTACTCTTATGCCACCATGGGTGAGCTTTTTGCCTGGATTATTGGTTGGGATCTGGTGCTCGAATACTCAGTTGGCTGTGCTACCGTGGCCATTAGCTGGTCGCAGTATTTAACCAAATTCTTAGCCAGCTTACATATTTACCTGCCCGCACAGCTCACCCTATCGCCGTTCGAAACAGCTAAACTGGCTGATGGTTCTACCGTAAACGGCATTATTAATATTCCGGCCGCCCTGGTAGTAGTACTTATGACAGCTATCCTCATTCGTGGTACGAAAGGATCGGCTATTGTGAATGGTATTATTGTGTTTTTAAAGGTGGGCGTTGTACTGGTCTTCATTGCACTGGGCTGGCATTATATCGATCCTGCTAATTATCATCCGTACATCCCTCAAAATACCGGCACTTTTGGTCAGTTTGGCTGGAGTGGTGTATTGCGGGGTGCAGGACTGGTGTTTTTCGTATTCATCGGTTTCGATGCTGTAGCTGCTTCAGCTCAGGAAACCAAAAACCCAGCCCGCGATTTACCCATCGGTATTATTGGTTCTCTGGTAGTATGTACTGTTTTATTTGGTTTGTTTGGCCACGTGATGACAGGTTTGGCCAATTATAAAGAATTTGCCAACAGTGGTGCACCTGTAGCCATCGCTATCGAAAAAACACCTTATGCCTGGCTGAGTCAAGCTATTATTTTAGCCATTTTAATTGGCTATACCTCCGTAATCCTGATCGATTTAATGGCGCAATCGCGCATGTTTTATTCTATCAGTAAAGATGGACTGCTCCCCAAAATGTTTTCGGATGTACATACCAAATTTAAAACGCCTTATAAGTCCAACATCATTCTTTGCGTATTTATCGGGTTGTTTGCTGCATTTGTACCCATGAACGTGGTTGGCGAAATGACCAGTATTGGTACGCTATTGGCTTTTCTGATGGTGTGCGTAGGCATACTAATCTTGCGAAAAACCAATCCCGATGCTAAGCGTCCTTTCAAAGTTCCATTGGTTCCGCTAATTCCTATTCTGGGTATATTAACCTGTATTGCTATGATGGTATTTTTACCATGGGAAACCTGGTTAAGACTGGCAGTTTGGTTAATTATTGGATTGGCCATTTACTTTTGGTACGGTAAAAAGAACAGCAAACTGAGGGCAGGCAATGATGAAGTTTCGCCACTTTAGCATCAGCATTTGGGTTCTTAATAAATTCATTATCATATACACGATGCGATTAAGCTGTTTGGTTTTCTGTACAGCTTAATCGCAATATTTTAGTACCATTTCCAATGTGCTTGCGTAAACTGTAAATCGTTGAACATAAACTGCGTAAGTTATTCACAATTCCACATTTTTTAGTTTTTTTGGCTTGGGTTTTGTCTTAAGGTATTTAACCTATAAAACTCAATCTCATGCTCATTAAACTACACACCCCCATATTCAGGTTTTCCAGGCATAAAAGCGAAACCATAAAAAAAACTCCTGTACAGCTTACTAGGGCGCAATGGATTACCGCCGATAGAATTGTAATTGCTGTAATGTTTATTGCCACCATTTTAGGTGCAATTTTATTCTAAATTTCAGATGGACAATCAAAAATCTTCTGAAATCATTTCTTTATTCAGCATTACTGCAGCCATAGTGCCTGTTGCTGTTATTACCGATAACGACCTGAACATGGTTGTGCAATCTCCTGCTGCATAAACTCCTTTTGCAGTAGTTTGCTGCTGCTCATTAACCTTTATCGTATTCAATTCTGTTAGTTCAAAATTTAGCTGCTGATCAAAATCTACCTGCTGTTTTACATCTGCCCTTGCATACACTGCTTTTAGTGCCAATTTTTCTCCATTAGCAAATACTACCTGCTGCAAATCACCATTTGTATGCTCAAATTCAACAATTTCATCTTCTACAATCTGAATTGACTTAGCTTTTAGCTTTTCTGTTTGCTCGGCTGTTAACTCCGATTTACCATTGGTAAGCAGGGTTAAATCCTTATTCCATAAATGGAGGTTTTTAGCCATATCAAAGGCGTGCTCTCCATTCATCATTAATCCAATCTTTTCTCCCTTCACTTCGTAACCATGACAGTAAGGGCAATGGATTACCGAGATAGCCCAGCATTCGGCTAAACCTTTAATATCTGGCAATACGTCTTTTAAGCCTGTTGCAATAATCAATTTTCTAGCCGAAAAACTTTCGCCACTCTCCTGCCCAACTGTAAATCCATTAGTTATTTGGCTGGCGGACGATGCTTTACCTGCCAAAAATTTTACCGTCGGATATTTCAATACCTCAGCTTTGGCCTGGGCCGCAATCTCGGCCGGTTTATCGCCATCGTGTGTTAAAAAATTGTGCGAATGTGGGGTTTGCCGGTTACAGGGCTCGCCACTATCGATAATTAATACCGTTCTTGTTGCCCGGGCTAAAGTAAGCCCGGCAGATAAACCGGCATAACTACCACCAATTATAATTACATCAAAATCCATATCTATTTCTTTGAAACAAAAATCAGCAAAGACTTTATTAAATGCAATAAAGTTGCACTAAACAAGTGTCATTTTTTAAATACCGTGGCCTTAATGAAGCTTCCGTAGTAAAAACGCACTTCCTTCACTTCATAATCTTTACTTAAAAAATAAGGCTGCATATCAATCAGGCTACTGGCTTCTACAATGCGCAGCAGTTTAAAAAACCTATACATCAATTTAAGCAACAGCAATTTCCACCATTTACCATTGTTTTTGTTCAGCGCAAAATCAACTAAAAACCATATCCCGTTTTTCTTCAAACATCCATCTAACAATTCAAATACCTTTCCGGCCCTTTCCATCGAAAAATTATCGAACAGAAATGGAGTAAGCACCACATCAAATTGTGTTTCGGTTGTAAATGTTTCTATGCCCTGGTTTAAAAATACTACTTCGGTGCCGCCATAATTTCTGGCTTTCGAAAGCGCAATCATTTTAGCTGAAATTTCTACATAAACTATTTTTAGCCCGTGGGGGTACACTTTTGCCAGTTCTTCTAAAATCCAACCTGTTCCACCACCTACAATCAGCACATTACTATTTTTTTGGATATAATGCAGTTGATTGACCTGTGCATTTACCTGTGCCTTAAAAAACACCAAACGGCTTAAGGTATCGTAATGTCTGGCTATTCTATCGTAGTTGTTATTCATGTTGGTTAATTGTTTAAATTGTACAAATCGGTTAATCCTATTTACTAAAAATTAACCCGTTAACCGATTACAACAGTCAACCATCTACCTTACAAATTGCATCCCTATTATTCCGCAAAGCGCTTTAAACAAAATTAGTCCATCAATTACCATTAAATAATAAAGTATGTTTTTTCGGCGGTGCATAGAATAGGCCACATAAATGGTCAATATAAACGGTAGCACATTACAGAAAACCAATGGCCAGGCAAAACCTTTATAACTGGCAAATATACCCAGAGATATTAAACCGATAATTAACAGGGGGATCAGGATATTGAAAATAGTTCTTCTTAGTCCATAGCGCACTACAAAAGTCCTTAAATGCCTGTTCGCGTCGGTTGGGTAATCTTTAATATCGAAAATGATGGCATTTACGGTACAAAACATCCAGTTTTTAATAAATAGCCAGGTCCATAATATAGAATCGTGGTAACCTATCCCCGTTTCGATTTTGAGCATGATAAGCGGCAGTACATTGGCACAGCATGCCCATACAAAGCCAATAACAAAAGCCTTTAACCAGCCGGTATTGCGCAGGTTAAATTTCAAAAACGACCGTGGTAACAAGCCATAATACAATCCTCCGGCAGTTACAATAATCAGTATCGCTATCCAGTAGCTTAGTGGCAAGGCCAAAAAGTGATTTAAATTCTGATAAATGAGGTTTACAGCCAGCAACATACAGCTGATAAAAAGTACTGCCTGACTGTAATTAATAAACCGTTTATGCTTAAAATACCACTGGTTACGCGGATTGGTTGTAGATGGCTTTGTAGACACCTTATTATAGGCATAAGTATAATAAATTGTTGGTGCCAGGAAAAGCAGGAGATAATAATTTAACGAGTTAAAAGGCACCCTCAGCTGTACAGTAGCTTCGATGGTTAAGGCAACAGCCAGAATACCAACAAAGTAGTTTCCGAAAAATATGAACCTAATTATTTTACCGAGCATTGCAGCTGTTCTTTATCCGGCCAATTTCGGATATATAATTGAATAAGGTAAATAATTGGGTTAAAATATAACGGATTAGGTTGATGTGTTGCGGCCTTATGCAAATCTCGTTCTCAAATACCGTCTCGAAGTCTCGTCATTTCGAGCGAAGTACAACGCAGCCGAGAAATCTTTTATAGATCTCTCCCCGCCTGTACGGAGAGGCATTCTACTGTGCTTCATCCGATACCAATCAGATCGAGATGACGTTTACCTGGAAAAATCCACAAAAAAAGCCTTCCAGTTATACTGAAAGGCTTTGGTGGGAAATGAGGGGTTCGAACCCCCGACCCCCTCGGTGTAAACGAGGTGCTCTGAACCAGCTGAGCTAATTTCCCTGGTGAGTATTGCAATTAAAAATCTTTTCAACTCCTTGAAAAGATTGGTGGGAAATGAGGGGTTCGAACCCCCGACCCCCTCGGTGTAAACGAGGTGCTCTGAACCAGCTGAGCTAATTTCCCTTTTGTATTTTGTCAATTTAATGCCCCGCTCTCCGTTTGGGAATGCAAATATAGCGCTATAAAACTGTTCTGCAAATCTTTTTTTCTTTTTTTTCAGCTAAGCAAAGTTTCGAGGATTTTATGCGACTGAACAGCGCCAAACGACGCCGTATGTAAGGTATAGAAAACCAATACCTTATCTAACAAAAACCTGCGTTGGCTATTGGCTAATTTTATTTCAGAATTTTTTTCGAGCGGGGTATTAAAAAGCGTAATAAACTGTAAAGCATCGTCTAGTTGCAGGTAATTGGCATGAATGGGCACCCGCGAAAAGAACTCTCCCTCCTGCAAATCGAAGTAAATCTGGTCAGTTCTTCTTTTTTCGTTTGGTGCAAAACCTAAAAAACGGGTCAGCTTTAGCAAAAACGACAGGTGAAAATTCGGACTGATTTCTTCTACCTCATCAAACCAGGCCACCGAATTGAAAATATAATCAAACAGATCTTCATCTGCCGATTGTTGCCTGATGCTCTTATACAATACTTCGTTAAGGAAAATAACGATACTAGTTTTCACCATATCGTAAGGAATGCTCTTAAAAACCGGCGTTTGTCGCACTTCCGATACCCGTTGCATATTGGTATTGGCTTTGTGATACACCACCATATCGAGCAAATGGAGCGACTGGAGCATGTTCATCTTAATCTTCGCCTTTGGCTTTTTAACGCCATTTATCAGGTAAGACTGCATGCCAAATTTATCGGTAAGTACCTGCACAATCACACTACTTTCGCTGTAATTGGTAGTCTTTAAAACAATCCCTCTAACTTTATGCAACATGCGTTTAAAACATTTTTTTCAAAAGTATGTTATTTGTGCAAATTTAATTGTGCAAAAAGTAATCACGTTTTACAAATAAGATTAGTTTTGCCGTTAATATTATCATTAAAAAAAGCTGCACATGTGGGTTAAGCTATCGAGATTTATTCTTCAGAACCGTATCGCAATCATCGTATTTTTTGTTCTCGGAACCATTTTCATGGCCTATCAGGCCAAAAACGTAAAACTCTCTTACACAGGAAGTAAAATATTACCCGTAACCGACAGTGCATTTATTAAATACAATGCCTTCAAAAAAACCTTTGGCGAGGATGGGAGTGTGATGGTTGTGGGGATACAATCGCCCGACATTTTTAAAAAAGATGTTTACAACCGATGGGTAGAACTTTCCAACAGCATCCAGAAATTAAAAGGGATTAAGCAGGTATTATCCTCAGGTAGGATTTTTCAGCTGGAGAAAGATACCGTAAATCAAAAGTTTGTTTTAAAACCAATACCGGGTGGTTTGGTTAAAACCGATATGGAGATGGATTCGATCAAAAATACCATCTACAACAATCTGTCTTGTCCTGAAATAGCT